>JADZBY010000694.1 GCA_020851855.1 Anaerolineae bacterium | reverse complement strand
CCTCTCCCTCATGGAGAGGGGTGCGGAAACCCAGGATTCCCGCTTTTTCTCCCCTCTCGCCCTGAGGGAGAGAGGGGCCGGGGGAGTGAGGGTCAACGCGAAAACGGAATTTGCAGACACACCCTAGAGTTTCGGGCGAATCGACACAGCGGGCGCGTCGCGACGCGCCCCTACACGTTACGGCGTTGTGGGTTTCTTTCCCCTTGCACGCTCCCTCGTGTGGGGTGGCCGCGACGCGCCCCTACACATTGCGGCGTTGTGGGTTTCTTTCCCCTTGCACGCTCCCTCGTGTGGGGTGGCCGCGACACGCCCCTACACATTGCGGCGTTGTGGGTTTCTTTCCCCTTACACGCTCCCTCGTGTGGGGTAGCCGCGACGCGCCCCTACGCAGGCCGTTGCCGTAGGGGCGGCTCGCGAGCCGCCCGGAAAACCTGACCGCGCCAATCCCTCAATCCCCTAAGCACGGGGCTACAACCGGCCCTCAGCCCGTCAGGGCGTTGTACTCTCGGCCCGGCGCTTCAGCGTGGGCTGACCGCCTAACGCCGACCGCTCGTGCGCATGGAAACCCCGATGCCATGTGATGCGCCACCCCACATAATCGCCGTTGTCCGGCGCGTCCCGCCGCGTGATCGACTCATCCCGATGCCTGTAATGATAACACGACATCTTGACAACATGACGAATTTTGATATAGGCTTGAATCAACTCAGAGATACCGGCCTCTGGCTTCACGATCCCTGGCCGTAAATTGCACACCCATTTCGAGGGGAAAATGCCAATAGAAGTTGCGAACTGGCCTTATACCAACCCCGTCGTCTCCCATCTGTACGGCAAACCGCCGCTCGTCTGGCGGGACATGCGCGTCCAGCTCGTCGTGTACGAGACGGACATCGAAAACGTGGCCCGCGTCATCCCCGCGCCGCTTGAGCCGCGCAGCAACATCGTCATCACCTGGGTTTCCGAGTTCCAGCTAGGCACGACCCAGGGCGCTTTTGCCGAGTTCGCCATCTACGTGCAGGTGCGCTACCAGTCCTACGAAGGCGACTACGAGCCGTTCCTGTACGTGAACACGCACCTGCCGCTGACTGGTGGCCGCGAAATCTGGGGCTACCAGAAGAAGATGGCGGAGATTTCGCTGCGGCACGAGCATGAGGCGGTCATTGGCCGCGTCGACCGGCTCGATCACGCCATCTTCAAGGGGCTGGTCGTGCCGGAGTACGAAGCCAAGATGGACGAAATCCCCTGGAGCCGCGATGGCGTGTTCTCGCTCAAGTACATCCCGTCCGCCGAAGAAGGCGGCACGCCCATCCGTGAACTGGTGCTGACTGAGGGCAAATTCACCGCGCAGCAGGGCAAGTTCTTCGGTGGGCGCGGCTCCGTCAACCTGGAGCGCTCCGAGATCGATCCGACCTACTTGTTGGAGCCGCGCCGCATTCTGGGCGGCTTCTTCGGGCAGGGCGACCTGTACCTGCCGCTGGGCAAAGTCGTGCACGACTACCGTTAAGCAACCTGCCCATCACGTCGATGATAGGAGCTGTGCAGCCAGACAAACCTGGGCGCACAGGCTCCATAACCCGGTAAGGCGAACGTGCGGCGGACAAAGGGAAGCGGCCCGCGCTTCACGCCACGATCCGACGATTGTGGGCACTCGTGACAAGGCGCGTCCGTCCCCAGGAAAGTGAGGTGGCATTTCCGGCATTTCGGGCGGGTCAACTTTCGTAGACAGCGTCGAGATCGAACAAAAGAGGCCAAAAACATGAGAAACAAGCGCGCTGCAACCTTTTTAGTCGTGGTGATGCTCCTCGTCGCGTCCTTCAGCGCCAGCGTCAAGGCGCAGGATGCCGTCACCATCAACTGGATGACCCTCTCCGGCTTCTACACCGACTGGGCGAAGCAGGTCGTGGCCGATTTCACGGCCAGCACCGGCGTCAACGTGAACATCATCGACGTCGATCTCCAACAGATGTACCAGAAAGAAGTGTTGGAATCGGTTGGCCGTACGGGCAGCCTTGACCTGTTAACCTACGACGTGGGCTGGAAGGCCGAGTTCTCTGAAAACGGCTATCTGATGGCCCTCGACGACTTCATCGCAAAGGCGGACCCGGCCACGATGGCCTTCGACGACATCGCCCCGGCGCTGCGCGAGACGACGAGCATGTGGCGCGGCAAGACCTACGGCCTGCCGTACTACACGTTCACGATGGGCTACTACTACCGCTGCGACCTGTTCGAGAACGCCGACGAGATGGCCGCCTTCGAGGCCGAATATGGCTATCCGCTGGGCGTGCCGCGCACCTACGAACAACTGGCCGATATCGCCGCGTTCTTCCGCCGTGCGCCAGGCGAGACGCTGGCCGGGCAGGCGCTGGACAAGGACTTCTACGGCGTGGGCGTGATGGCCGGGCGCTTTGACCAGGTTCAGGACGAGGTGAACTCGATTGCCTGGTCGACGGGCGCGCAGGTCATCAAGGACGACGGCACGCCTGGCGTGACCGAGCAAGCCTTCCTGGACGCCTTCCATCTGTACGTGGACAAGCTGATCCCGAATGCGCCGCCCGGCGCGCTCAGCTCGAACTATGACCAGATCGTGGAGCAGATGCGCAACGGCCTGATCGCCCAGACCGACGCCTTCTTCCTGGACCAATTCGCCAACATGAAGAAGACGGAAGAGGACATCCCCGGCGCTCGCATCTGCACTGCGCCCGCGCCCGGCGTGCACACCTGGGTGGGCGCATTCGGCGT
>JADZBY010000693.1 GCA_020851855.1 Anaerolineae bacterium | reverse complement strand
GTGTCCGTGGCACGGCGATGGTGAATGGCGGACGAGGTCCAAACGGCGGACGAGGCAGGCCTCGTCCCTACGGTGATCTCGTAGGGACAACGCCTGCGTTGTCCGTGGAATGGCGATGGTGAATGGCGGACGAGGTCGAGGCGGCGGACGAGGCAGGCCTCGTCCCAACGGCGATCTCGTAGGGACAACGCCTGCGTTGTCCGTGGCACGGCGGTGGTGAATGGCGGACGAGGCGGCGGACGAGGTCCAAACGGCGATCTCGTAGGGACAACGCCTGCGTTGTCCGCTCTTCACCTGCACTGCACGCCCTTACATCCCCGCCAGCGCCACGGCGATCTCTGCCCCGACGCGCGCGTTGTTGCGGATCAGGGCCACGTTGGCGCTCAGGCTGCGGCCCTCGGTCGAGTCCTTGATGGCGGTCAGCAGGAAGGGCGTCACCGCTTTGCCGCGAATGCCCGCCTGCTTGATCTGCGCCAGCGCCGCATCGACCGCCGCACGGGCGTCCGCTTCGGGCAGCGCGTCGGCTTCCGGCACGGGCACGCCGAGCAGCATCCCGCCGCCGCCCAAGCGCAGCCGCGCCGCGAAAAACGCCGCCGCCTGGGCCGCGTCCGCCGCCGCCCACTCCACCTTGCTGCCGCTGCTGCGCGAGTAGAACATGGGGAAGGCATCGACCTGGTAGCCGACGACGGGCACACGCAGCGTTTCCAGGTATTCGAGCGTGGCCGGGATGTCCATGAATGCCTTCGTGCCGGAGCACACCGTCAGGCACGGGTACTCCGCGATGGCGGGCAGGTCGGCGCTGATGTCGAAGTCTGCCGACGCAAGCGGACCCACGCCGCCGATGCCGCCTGTGACGAAGACGCGGATGCCCGCCGCCGCCGCGATGGCCAGACTGCTGCCCGCCGTGGTTGCGGCGTGGCGCTTGCCGGCCACCACCATGGGAATATCGCGCTCGACGGCCTTGAGCACGGTCTTGTTGCTGCCGAGGAACTCGATCTCGTCGCGGCTCAATCCGGCGCGAATCACGCCGTCGAGGATGGCGAGTGTGGCAGGGATGGCTCCGGCGTCACGCACGATGGATTCGACGGCCAGCGCCACCTCGACGTTGGTCGGATAGGGCATACCGTGGGCGATGATGGTCGATTCGAGGGCCACGACGGGCCGGTTTGCGGCGAGCGCATCGTGTACTTCCGGACTGAGCTTGACGGCGTGTGAAGCGATCATGTCTTCTCCGAGAAACAGGGCCGAGAAATGAAACCCTCACCCCCGGCCCCTCTCCCTCATGGCGAGGGGTGAAGCGCGCCGGCGACATCCTGCACTGCTCCCCTCTCGCCCGCCGGGAGAGAGGGGCCGGGGGAGTGAGGGCTATCTTCCTTACACCACCGCCAGCTCTTTGCCGACCTTTTCGAAGACGGCGAGCGCCTGCTCCAGGTCGGATTGGCTGTGCGCGGCGCTGTTCATGACCCGGATACGGGCCTTGCCGCGCGGCACGGTCGGGAAGCCGATGGCCATTGCAAAGACGCCCTCTTCGAACAGCCGGCGGCTGAACTGCTGGGCGAGCGGCGCTTCACCGAGCATGATCGGCACGATGGGCGTCTGGCTCGCGCCCGTATCGAAGCCGAGCCGCTGCATCTCGCGCCGGAAGAACTCCGCATTGCGCCAGAGCCGGTCCACGCGCTCGGTGCTGGCTTCGAGCACATCCACCGCCGCCAGACAGGCCGCCACGTCCGGGACGGTCATGGCGCTGCTGAACAGGAACGGTCGGGCGCGCTGCCGCAGCCAGTCGATGATGATCGGCTTGCCGGCCACCACGCCGCCCACCACGCCAAACGCCTTGCTCAGCGTGCCAACTTCGATGTCCACTTTGCCATGCAGGCTGAAGTGGTCCACGATGCCGCGCCCGCCGCGCCCCAGCACGCCCTCGCCGTGCGCGTCGTCGACCATGAGCAGGATGTTGTGCTCGCGCGCCACCTCGTAAATCTCCGGCAGCGGCGCGATGTCGCCGTCCATGCTGAACACGCCGTCGGTGATGATCAGGCGGCGTCCGGTGGTGTGCGTCTCTTCGATCTTGCGGCGCAGGTCCGCCGGGTCGGCGTGCGCAAACCGGACGATCTCCGCCCGGCTCAGGCGCGCGCCGTCGATGATGCTGGCGTGGTTCAGCTCGTCAGAGAAGATCACGTCGTCCTTGCCGACCAGCGCCGGGATGGCGGCGATGTTTGCGTTGAAGCCGCTCTGGAAGGTGATGGCCGCCTCGACGCCCTTGAACGCCGCCAGCCGCCGTTCCAGCGCCAGGTGCAGGCTCATCGTGCCCGCGATGGTGCGCACCGCCGCCGGGCCGATGCCGTACTGGTCGATGGCGTCTTTGGCTGCCTGCGCCAGGCGCGGGTCCGCCGCCAGCCCCAGGTAGTTGTTTGCGCACAGGTTGAGCACCTTGCGCCCATCGACGGTGAGCCACGGCCCCTCCGGGCTTTCGACGGTGCGGAAGTGGATCAGCAATCCCTGTTCTTTGAGCTGGGCCAATTCCCGCTCAATCCAGGCCGTATTCGACTCCATAGAATGAAGACCTCCGGGTCATGTCCCAATGTTCGGACCTTTTATCTTAATCCTTTTCTCGTCCGTAATGCCCTGAATTATCCTTTACATGCGACTCTCCTTGTGCACAGGAAGCGGTTTCAGAGTATTTCCTATCATTACAGGCTAAGCGTTAATGTGAAAGCCGTCCTCAAGTCAATCTTCGGCCATTTCTTAATGATTTTCCCCTGGCGAAGGTTGTGAGCGCCGAATCCGCACCGTATAATCGCCTCAAATTGCTTTACAGGAATAGACAACCTTTTCCGACATATTTACATCCATTGTGTAGCCGCAGCGATGGCTACCACCCGCCAATACGATTATACGCTGCGCACAGAACGCCGCAGCCCGGGACAGGAGAATAAGTTACTAAAGATTTTGCCTGAGCCGGGCTGTAGCGTTGAAAAATAGGAGCTTAGCTCGCCACAATTACTCTCTTTGCCGCTAGATTTTGCACCTACTGAACAGCCGGGAAACCGGCTGTTTTTTTTGTTCCACACCGGCGCTGTGTAGAATCCGAGAGGCTGTCTGGAAGGAGCCTCACCCCCTACCCCCTCTCTATGCGGAGTACCGCAGAGAGAGGGGGAAAAGCGCGGTAGAGCGCAGGCCGGGATGAGGTAAATCGCTCGCTGTCTGCCCGGAAAGGGACCTACAGGCACATCATCCTATGCGTATTCTTGTCGCCAATCCGGCGCTCACCCGCTTTGACGTGCTGGGAGCCTGCGAGCAGGACCGGCTGGCCAATGTCCGCGATCTGCTGCGCCTGGGCCACGAGGTGTTGCTCTTCACGCAAAGTTACCGCTACAAGCCACTCGACGAGCACCGGGCCTACTACGCGGCGCACGGGCTGCCCGCCCGCGTCGCGCCCTACCGCAACGAGCAGAGGTCGTGGCGGCGGCTGGGCGATCCGGCTTACCTGGACGGCGCTGCCTGGGAATATGCCGCGCCGTCGTTCAGCGGCCCGCTGCGCGACGCCCTGCGCGAGTGGAAGCCGGACCTGGTCTGGTGCCACGCCAGTTACCTGTGGCCGGCGGCGCGCCTGGCCTTTCGGGCAGGCTATCGGATCGTACTGCGCTCCGTCAACTACGAATCGGCCCACCAGCGACAGGAATCAACGCCGTCGCTCGCCAATGGACTGCGGGTGATGGGCAAGGAACTCGGCGAGCGGCGCGCGCTGGCCTTTTCGCACGTGCTGGCCGCCATCACGCCCGACGAGGCGGCGATTTACCGGCAGGTGAAGCCCGACGCGCGGGTCAAGACGCTGCCGCTGCGCACGCTGCCCGCCCTGTTGCGCCCGCCGCGCCCCGCCGCCGAGCGCTCGCCGCTGCACGTGTACTTCATGGGCGCGACGTACAATGTGCCGCACAACCGGAGCGCGTTGGAATTTGTCGTGGGCGAGGTGCTGCCGCGCGTGCGGGCGCAAGCGCCGGGCCGGTTCGTCTTTCACGTGCTGGGGACCAAGATTCCGGCGCACATCCAGTCCCGCGCCGCCGCCGATCTCGTGCTGGATGGCTTCGCACCGGACCTGGAGACATTCCTGGCGGGCATGGACATCGCGTTGGTTCCATCCATGTTCGGGCAAGGGATGCAACAGAAGGTGTTCGAGTCGCTGTGCCGCGCCTTTCCGACCATCACGCACGGGCGGGCGCTTGCCGGCTACCCGTTCCAGCCCGGCGAGGATGTGCTGGTCGGGCAGGACGCCGATTCGTTCGCCGCCGCCCTGCTCAGCCTGGAAGCGCCAGCGCGGCGGCAGGCGCTCTCGGCGGGCGCAAGCGCCAGAGCGGCGCAGCTTTTCAACCAGGGCGCGATTGACGCCGTGGTGAACGAGATTCTGGCCGAGGCCAGAGGGTAGGCTGTGGCAGGGAGTAGATTGCCTTCATGAACATCACCGTCGAATTTAACGTGCCCGCGACGATGCGCGATGGTATCGTGCTGCTGGCCAACGTTTTCCGCCCGGTCGAAGGCGGCCCGTTTCCGGTGCTGCTGGCGCGTACGCCGTATGTCAAAGATTTCTCGACCACGGGCGACTTCTGGGACGCCGTGCGGCTGGCCAGCGCCGGGTACATCGTCGTCATCCAGGATGTGCGCGGGCGGGCGGCGTCGGGTGGGGAGTGGCTGCCCATGCTCAACGAGGCGCGCGACGGGTACGACAGCGTCGAATGGGCCGCCGCGCTGCCCGGCTCGAACGGCAGCGTGGGCATGTTCGGCGCGTCGTACCTGGGCTTCACCCAGTGGAGCGCCGCTGCGCACAACCCGCCGAGCCTGAAGGCGCTCTTCCCGTGCGTGACGTGGGCCGATGCGCGCGACGGCCTGTCGTGGCGCGGCGGGGCGCTGGAACTGGGCCTGTTCGCCAACTGGATGCTGGGCGTAGGCGTCGAGACCACGCTCAAGCGCATCGCCGGGCAGCCGCCGGACGTGCAGCGGGCGGCGATGGGCGCGCTGGTGCAGGCCATCGATACGCTGCGCCCGGCGGGTTACATGTCGCTGCCGCTGAAGGATTTCGCGCCGCTGCGCCGCACAAATACCGGCGCGGCGGCATTTGACCTGTTCTTCGAGCGTCCGAACGCGCGCGACGCCTTTCGGGAACAATCGCCCGCCGAGTTTTACGACCGGCTGCGCTATCCGGCCTACAACATCGGCGGCTGGTACGACATCTTCCTGGGCGGCGCGCTGCAAAACTACACGGCGCTGCGCGAGTACGGCGCGAAGTTGCTGATCGGCCCGTGGACGCACAACGGCCCGCGCAGCGTTGTGGGCGAGATGGACTTCGGTTTTGCCGCCGGAAACTGGGTCAACCTGCAATTTGACATGGTCGGGCTGACCGTGCGCTGGTTCGACCACTGGCTGAAGGGGCGCGACACGGGCCTGATGGCCGAGCCGCCGGTGAAGCTGTTCATCATGGGCGAGAATGTGTGGCGCGATGAGGCGGATTGGCCACTGGCGCGCGCCCGGAACACGCCGATGTTCCTGCGGGCGAATGGCGGGCTGAGCTTTGACGCGCCGGGCGACGAGCCGCCCGACAGGTACACATATGATCCCGCCGATCCAACGCCGGTGCGCGGCGGCGCGCTGCTCATGAATCCGCTGTACGGCGCGGGTCCCGTCGATCAGCGCCCGGTCGAGGCGCGGCCCGATGTGCTCAGTTACACGTCCGCCCCGCTTGAGCGCGATGTGGAAGTGACCGGGCCGGTCAGCGTGCGGCTGTGGGCGGCCAGCGATGCGCGCGATACGGATTTTGTGGCGCGCCTGATCGACGTGCACCCGGACGGTTTCGCCCAACCCCTGTGCGATGGCATCGTGCGGGCGCGCTTCCGGGATGGCGATGCGCAGCCGCCCTCGCTGATCGAGCCAGGCCGCGCCTACGAGTACACGATTGACCTGTGGGCCACGGCAAACCTGTTCCGGGCCGGGCATTCCATCCGCGTGGACGTGGCGAGCGCCTCGTTTCCGCGCTGGGACCGCAATCCGAACACGGGCGACGATTTCGGCAGCAGCGCCCACATGCAACCGGCCCGGCAGACCATCCTGCACGACGCGGCGCACCCGTCGCGGGTGATTCTGCCCGTCGTGAGGCGGTAACCCTCACCCCCGCCCCCTCTCCCTCATGGCGAGGGGCGGCAGACGAGGCGAAGGGCGGGTGAGGTAAAGAGCGGACGAGGCAGGCCTCGTCCCTACACGACGCGGTGTAGGGACAACGCCTGCGTTGTCCGTTTCTGCGCACGCCCTCTCACACCTGGCGTGGTAACCCTCACCCCCGACCCCTCTCCCTCATGGCGAGGGGCGGCAGACGAGGTAGGGATCGGACGAGGTAAAGGGCGGACGAGGCAGGCCTCGTCCCTACCCGACGCGGTGTAGGGACAACGCCTGCGTTGTCCGTTTCTGCGCGCGCCCTCTCACGCCTGGCGCGGTAACCCTCACCCCCGACCCCTCTCCCTCATGGCGAGGGGCGGCAGACGAGGTAGGCATCGGACGAGGGAAAGAGCGGACGAGGCAG
>JADZBY010000692.1 GCA_020851855.1 Anaerolineae bacterium | reverse complement strand
CCCTGGCGCACCGTATCGACCACCGCCTGCCGGTCGATGGCGATCATGAGCGCCTGCCGCACCTTCACATCCTGGAACATGGGCGTTTCCAGGTTGAAGAACATCTGGAACAGGCTGTCCTGCTCGGCAATCGAGATCGTGTAGTCCGGGTTGTTCTCGAACGTGCCCACCGACGCGCCGGGCACATTGGGCAGGAAATCCACTTCGCCGGTTTGCAGCGCGGCAACCTGCGCCTGCTCGTCGGGGATGATGCGGAAGATCAGGCGGTCGATGCACGGGCGGCCACGGAAGTAATTCTCGTTGGCTTCGAGCACGATGCTTTCCGCCGTGTTCCATTCCGCGATCTTGAACGGGCCGCTGCCGATGGGCGCTCGGTTGAACGGGCCTTCGCGCAGGTCCTGCCCTTCGAGGGCGTGGCGCGGCACGATGGGCACGCTGATGTCGGTGAAGAGCGAGGCATTCGGCGCGCTCAGCGTAGCAACCACGGTGTATTTATCCGTCGCCTCGAACTGGATCGGCTCGTCGCCCTGCATGAAGCGCGGGCGGAACGGCGCAATATCGCTCTCGGACGTCTGGATGGTCTGGAAGGTGTAGACCACGTCGTCGGCGGTCAACTCTTCGCCATCGTGCCACAACACGCCCTGGTGCAGGTTAAAGGTCCAGGTCAGGCCATCATCGCTGACGGTCCACGACTCGGCCAGATCGCCGGTGATCTCCGTGCCCCAGTTCTCGCCGCCCAGGGTGAGCGGGTTGAAGATGAAGGATAGCACCGACACCGACGCGCCGTCGTTGGCATAGATGCCGTTCAGGCTCACCGGGTCATCGGTGATGGCCGTGATGAACGTGCCGCCCGTGTTCGGGCAGGTGAACGCATCGGCCTGGGCGGCGGCGCGCGGCGTCGCAATGCCGGGCAAGGCGAGTACCAGCGCCATCAGCGCCGCCATCAGCAAGAATATGTACTTTCTGCTCACGGACACTCTGGAACGCATTGTGATTTCTCCTCGAATCCGGGACGAAAGCGGGACCAAACCGGTATAGCGACATCACGCGAGGTGCTCCGAGAAGTGTGGCGCGGAGCACGGATGGGTGACACGAACGGCGGTGTCAGATAGGGAGTGGTTGCCGTTTTTGGGACTGGCCGCCAGTATAAAACCGGGGGCGCGGCGGCGCAATTGAACATCTCGCACAGTTAGTGTGCGCCGCACAGCGCCATGCCCAGCCGAGTGAAGCACCGAGCGGACGAGGCAGGCCTCGTCCCTACGTCAGCATCTCGTAGGGACAACGCCTGCGTTGTCCGCTGCCAGCCCCGCCCTACGCCTGCGCCGGTTCGTCGAGCAGGTGTTCTTCGAGGAAGTGCGCCGACATGCGCCACCACTTGATGGCGTTCTCGCGCCGGGTCGCGCCGTGGCCCTCGTTCTCGTCCACGTAGTACTGCACCTCGCCGCCGTTGGCCCGGATGCGCTCGACCATCTGGTCGCTCTCGGCCTTCACGACGCGCGGGTCTTTTGCGCCCTGGATGACCAACAGCGGCGTGCGCACCTGATCCACGTAGGTGATCGGGGAGCGCTCCACCAGCAGGGCGTGATCGTCGACCGGATCGCCCACCCACGCCTTCATAAAGCGCTGCCAGAACGGCGGCACGGACTTCACGAAGGTGAGCAGGTTCGACGGACCGACGAGATCGACTGCCGCGGCCCAGTACTCCGGCAGGCGCGTCACGGCACTCAGCGTCGCGAAGCCGCCAAAGCTGCCGCCGAAGACGGCGATCCGGTTGCTATCGACCCAATCCAGGCCGTGCAGGTACTTCGCGGCGTGCTCGATGTCCTTCAGCTCTGCGCCGCCCCAGTCGCGGTGGATGAGCTTCTGGTAGCTGATGCCGTAGCCCGACGAGCCGCGAATATTGGGCGCGAGCACGCCGAAGCCCCGGCTCAAGAGGTACTGGTAGAAGCCATTGTAGGCGTAGGTGGGCCGTTCTTGCGCTTCCGGCCCGCCGTGGATGGACAGCACGACCGGGTAACGCCCTGACGGGCTGCCTTCACGGGGCCGGTACAGCCAGGCCGGGATCATCTTGCCGTCGAAGGTCGGGAAGTGGACCAGTTCCGGCTCGATCAGGTCTTCGGGATGGATGCCGCCCAGCATACTCTGGCCCAGGCGCTTGAGTTCGCCCGTCTTGAGGTCATACTCGAACAGATTGGCCGCCTCGCCGGGCCGGGTGAAGGTCATCGCCAGCCGCTCGCCGTCGGGCCGGATGTCCAACGCGCCGATCACGCCCAGCGGCAGGTCGGGCAATCTGAGCGCTGCGCCTGTGGCCAGGTCTTTTCCGTACAGCCGAGAGCGCCCGTCCTCGTTGAGCGCCCACACCAGCCGCCCGGACTGGGAGACGACAAGCTGCTCCACGTCGTGATCGGGCGTCTCGAACCAGTCCCAGGCGTTCCTGGCCAGATCGTAAAAAGCGATGCCGTTGAACTCGCGCCCGGAGTTGCTGACCAGGAAAAAGCCGCTGCCGTCCGGCTTCCACGGGCCAGGGAAGAACACGACTTCGCCCTCGTGCGGCGTGGCGTTCACCACCTCGCCGCTGCGCACGTCCAGTACGAGCACATCCTGGTCGGTGTTGGAGCGCACGTCCACGACGGTCAGATAGCGGCTGTCCGGCGACCAGGCGGCTGGCTCGTAGAGCTTGCCGGGCGGCATCGGGCGGCGCATTTCGCCCGTGTCGCGGTGGCGCAGGATGATGTCCATGTTGCTCGGATTGGCGTCGTTGGCGCAATAGGCGATCCACTGGCCATCCGGGGAAAAGGCCTCGCTCGTGATATTGTGCTGCGCGTCCAGTTTGTTGGTCAGCGCTTCGGGCCACGAGCCGGACGCGGCGATCTGGTACAACTGGTGCTGCTCGTCGCCGTTCTGGTCGGCCATAAACAGGATATAGCCGCCGTCGGGCGACCAGGCCGCGCCGCGCAGTGTATTGTCGGTGAAGGTCGTCATCTGGATGGGGAAGCCGCCGCCGGACGGGATCAGCCACAGGTTGAACTGCCCGCTGCCATTGTGCACGTGGGCGATGTATTGCCCGTCGGGCGAATAGGCGACGACAAGGCCGTACAGCCGGGTTGCGGTGAACTGTTCGAACTTATACTTTGGCATAGCGCCTCCAATAATCACAACCACGCTCACTTTGGGTGTTCCACCAACCACTATAACCGGAACTCGACCATTCGGGGCAGAGCAACCGTGATCTGGGATGTCCCTCACTCCCCCAACCCCTCTCTCCCAGGGGGCGAGAGGGGCGAAAGACCGGATGCGCCCTGCGTCCTGCACCCCTCGCCATGAGGGAGAGGGGCCAGGGGTGAGGGTTCTGCGGCGGACATCCCTCACTCCCCCAACCCCTCTCTCCCAGGGGGCAAGCGGGGCGAAAGACCGGATGCGCCCTGCCTT
>JADZBY010000691.1 GCA_020851855.1 Anaerolineae bacterium | reverse complement strand
TCATGCAGGCCCACCGTCTGCACGTCGATGGCGGGCAGCGGCGCATTGATGCGCCACGGGTTGTTCACGCGGTCGTTGGCCGGGTCGCCGAACGTGTCGTTGAAATAGACCTCGTTCAGGGCCGTATCAAGGTATTGGTCATTGTTGATGTCGGTCGGCGCGCCGTTGTCGTCGGTGAAGGTGAACGTCACGGAGAAGGCGAGGATGCCGCGCCCGCCGCCCGGACCACCCACCGCCTCGAAGTAAGCGCGCGGATAGAAGCCGGCATTCACAATGTCCGCCGCGAACGGGTTGCCAAAGCCGCCGAAACCGAAGAACGAGTCGAAGATGGTCACGTCGCCGCCCGGATAGGCGCGCTTGACCAATTTCACCTTGCGCAGGCATTGCTCGGCGCTCCACGTCCCAAAAGCGGCGTCAATGGCGGCTTCGTACTGCGCCGCCGTGACGCCGCTCCGGGAGTTGCCGAAGGTCGGCTCGACCAGGTAGGTCAGGTTGTTCCCATCCGCCACGCGGCGCGGGTCCCCGGCCACCCAGCGGAAGGGCTGCTGATGGATACGTACCGATGGGCGTCCCTCACCGAAGCCAAAGAAGTCAATCGCGGTGACGGCGACGTTGTATCCCTGGGCCTGCAGGTCGCGATTGTAGGCCTCAATGGCGGCGGTCAGGTCAAAAGACGCGGCAGTTGGCGTCCACGCGGCAGGCAGGACAAGCGCCAGGGCAAAGAACAATAGGATCAGAACACTCTTACGCATGGTGAGTGAATCTCCTGGGCGATACGCGCCCTCATGCCAGGAAGAAAAATAGCAGCCGTGGCCGGGTGATGTCAGTATAGCATTTAGAGTAGAAGAAAGACAAATTGCAAGATGGCCATTAACAAATTCCCGCGCGCTGCTCTCACCGTGCACGGTGCGTTTTCAGCGCGTCCGTGTACGAAATTGATGCGCGCCTGTTTTCGCTGATGTATGTTATAGTAATCCGAACAGATGGTCGTGTCGGGAGAGGATGAATATGAAGGGCAACGCGCGCTCTGCACACGAAAGCGATCTGCCTGCCGGATTGGGCGCTCCGGCCCAACGGGCGCTGGCCGGCGCGGGCATCACGCGCCTGGAGCAACTTGCGGCGATGGGTGAGGACGAGATCAAGCGCCTGCACGGCATCGGGCCGAAAGCGCTTGGCAAGTTACGCGACGCGCTGGCGGCGAAGGGGCTATCGTTCGCTTCGAAGAATCAGAAATGAGGGCGGCCTGATGTGCCGAAATATCCGGACGCTGTACAACTTTGAGCCGCCTGCGACCGAGGACGAAATCCGCGCCGCGGCCCTGCAGTTTGTGCGCAAGATCACCGGCTTCGCAAAGCCTTCGAAGGCGAACGACGCCGCTTTTAACGCCGCTGTGGACGAGATCAGCGCCGTGGCAAGCGCCCTGCTGCGCTCGTTGGAGACAAACGCGCCGCCCAAAGACCGCGCCACGGAAGCCGCCAGGGCGAAAGCCCGCGCCGCGTTGCGCTACCAGAAACCCTCTGCGCAGTGAGCGGATTTCCCGCATCACAAATCCAGAACGCCGCGCCGGGACGATATATGAATGTCACACGTCGTGGCAGAACGAATACCGACAGAGCTTTTGGCGAGGAGGGACCGATGAAGCGGCTCGTTGTACTGGCGCTTGTCGTGGTGTCTGGGCTGGTTGGAACGGGGATTGTGAGCGCTCACGGTGGCCGTCCGCTCTCGGCGGCGCTGAGCGGCGCGAACGAGGTTGCGCCTGTGGTTGGCGACCCGGACGGCTCTGGCTTCGCAGAGGTGACGCTCAACCAGGGCCAGGGTCAGGTGTGCTTCTCTATCCACGTCGAGGCTATCGACGCGATCACCGCCGCGCACATTCACTCGGCTCCTGCGGGCGTGAATGGCCCCGTCGTGGTCGATTTCTCTGGGCAACTCAACGGCTGCACCACCGGGGTGAACGCTGACCTGATCAAAGCCATCCGCCAGAATCCGGAGAACTACTACGTCAACGTGCACACCACCGCCCACCGGGCCGGCGCGATTCGCGGGCAGCTGTCCAAGTAACGCGCCGTGCGGCGTGCGGCCCGACCCGACACCTTCAGGCTGGCGCTATCAAACACAAACGCCTCTGTGGCCGACCACAGAGGCGTTCTGCATTCCGGGCCACTGGGGGCGCGTCAGCTTTGCATCGGGTCGAGGGCGATGACCCACCACCCTTCCACGTCGGCCATCACACGGTACGCGCCTGCCTCAAGCCGGATGACCTGGCCGGCGACAAGCTCGATGCGCGCCGTGTCGTCACTCGCCGGGGCCAGCCACAGCGTCGCGCCCGTCGTCTCTTCAAGCCGGGCGAACACCGCGAACGATCCAGCGGGCAGGTTGACGATCTTGCGCAACTCGCTGTTGATGATGACGGCCTGCCCGGTCGCCTGGGCTTCGACGAGCCGCGTCTGGGTGAAGACGGTATAGGCGATCAGGGATGCGTTCAACGCCTGGCGGCGCGTTGTGGCCAGCTCAGACTGCTGGTCCATCAGGACTTTCTGCGCGTCGATGTCTTCGCGGGCGCTGGGCAGGTCCGAAACGGCCACGTCGGCCAGCGCCGCCTGCCGCCGGTTCACATCAGCCTGCAGATCCATCAGCGTCAGGGCGCTGTTTGCATAGTTGATGAAGGCCATGTGCGCCGGGGCGATGACCGTCTGGCGGATATCGGACGGGATGCCGCGCAGGCTGGTGAGCGTCACGTCGTTGCGCAACTGCTGGATGCTGGCCACCTGTTCCGCGAGCATGTCTACGCTCATGCCCCGCTCGGATGACAGGCTCGTCAGCGTCGCGTCGACCAGGCCGTACAGTTCCCTGGTGTGCGCTGCAAATTCTTCGTTCAGCGGCGGCAGAAGTTCGGACATGTCCGGGATG
Source organism: Anaerolineae bacterium (assembly GCA_020851855.1). Lineage (GTDB taxonomy): Bacteria > Chloroflexota > Anaerolineae > Aggregatilineales > UBA2796 > JADZBY01. The sequence continues at coordinate 5,188 of JADZBY010000691.1, read as the reverse complement.
GGCGAGGGCGTCGGCGTCGTGGTCGGCGGGCGCGGCGTCCAGGTGGGGGCCGGCGTTGTGGTGGGCGGCAGCGTGGCCGTTGGATAGGGCGTGATGGTCGGCGGGGCCTGCCGCGTGACGACGATGCGCCCGTCCTGGTTCGCCGTCGGCAAGGGCGCGGCGGCGCTCGGCGCGGCGGCCACCGTCGCGCCGCCCATTCCGGGCCGGGCCAGCACGAGCACGATGAGCGCACCCACGACGAGCACGGCCATCGCCAGCCCCACCACGAGCACAAGCGCCGACGAATTTTTCGCCTGCAACGTCCCGATCTTGACCCGCGTGTCGCCGTGCACCGGCGTCTGGTAGGGCAGGCGGGAGAGCCAGGCGCGCGCCGGGCCGGTGTACCGGTTGGTCGGCAATTTGACCAGCTCGCTCAGCACGTAATAGCGCTGCTTGTCGTCCTCGGCCACCCGCGCGAACAACCACCACGTGCGCGGGTTGTGCGACTCGCGGTACAGGGCGGCGGTGAGCATGGCGCGCGCTTCGGTCGCCTTGCCGTCCTGGATGAGCTGCTCGATCTCGTCAAACTGAACCTGGTTCGTCATCGTTGTTCACTCAATGCCTTGGTGGTTTGGTAGTCAGCGACAGGCATTCCCGATCCTGGGCAGCGTGAAGGGTGCGGATGTCGTGGACGGGATAGGGAACTGCGTCGATGCCTGGATGGCCGTCACGGTGAACGTATCGCCTTCGCGCTGTTTGGCCATGTTCGCGTAGACGCGCGTGTAACCGCTCTCCTGTTCGAGAGTGTCGAAGGGCACTTCTCTGTCTTGGGTTGTGTTCCAGACCCGGAACGTCAGGGGCACGCCAGAGATGGTATAGGGCGTCCACTCCAGGCGATACCTGTTATTGGTATTGGACAGCTTCGTGCAGCTATTCGCCACATAACCGAAGTTCTGGATGGGCGGCGGCGGCGTGCAGTTGACCGAGCGCGCAGATGACGGCGTCCCGATGGGGTTGCCGAGCGCGTCCACGAGGCGAATCTCGTAACTGGCATTGTTGTCGCCCGTTTGGAAGGTGAGATCATACGTGTTCGTCGGGCTATAGAGCGTCGTGCTGCGCAAGACGCCGGTCCCCGTCCGCCGCCACAACTGGTAGCCGGTGACCGCGCTGTCGTTCACCAGGCCCCAGGTGAACGTGGCCGAGCTGCCGAGCACGCCGCATGTGGCCGACAGCCACGGCGCTTTGAGCACGGGGCACGAGACGGACAATCCGGCGCTGGGCAGCCCATACGTCCTGCCACCTTCGCCGTTCAGGAAGGCGCGGATGTGATACGTGCGCCCGGAGCCGCTGCCCACGTTCACCACCGTGGGCACGGGGAAGTCGCCATTGACGACGGCCACCGAACTTCCCGTCTCGAAATCCGCGCCGGTCCGAATCTCATAGCCGTGCACGCCCGCCAGACGATCCCAGGTCAGCGTCATCTGCCCGTTGTTGCAGGTGGACGACACGCGCCGGAAGTTCGGCACCGGGGCAGGGAGCGCGCCAATGGACACGTCGCAGGTGAGTTGAAACTCGTTCGATGGCGCACCGAACAGCGCGCCAGAGGACGTGCGCGCCCGGATGCGATAACGGGCCGGGCTGTCCTGAGACGACGCGAAACTGAAGCTCCCCGACGCTCTCAATGCGCCGTTCCACGCCGCACGAACCGTGGCCGGGGCGGACAGGCGCTCCAGCGCGTAACCGGCCACGGCGGCGTCGGTGGGCGAGGGCGTCCAATAAGCGGTTGCGCCGGTCGCCGAGCAGGTCATCGTCAGGTTGTCCGGGTGCACGTCGGAGCACGTCACCGTGATGGCGACCTTCTCGCTCTCCGCTTCGTGCAGGCCGTTGTTGCTGAAGGCGGATACGTTAAAGACGCGCGTCGCGCCGACGCCGACATCCACCATCGCCTCAGTTGTCGTGCCGGGCGTCACTTCGGTGATGAGCGTCGCGCCGTCTTCGGCATACACGCGGTAGCCGGTGGCCACCTGAACATCCCACATCAGCTTGGCGTACCCGGCGGAGCACACGCCGCCCAGCGCCGTGGATTGCTGGCGCACATTCGAGGGCGGCGGCGGAGTCGCCACAAATTCCACGCCGCCCTGGGGCGTCGGCGCGCCGTCATACTCCGGCAAGCCGACGCCGCGCACGACTTCTTTCGCCTGCGCGGTGATGGTCAGCGCATTTCCGGCGAGCAGCTGGGTGAGCGGCATCATGGCGTCGACGCGGTACGCCACCGAGAAGATAATGGTCTGGCCCTTGTCCGGCGCGCCGCCCGACCAGTGGTTGATCCAGGCGTTCACGTCTTCGGGCATGACCGAGACGGTGACCATCTTGGACAGGTCGAGGTTGGCGTTTTCGTTGAGCATGCGCCCGACGACGCTGTTCGTGCCCTGGCATTCGGGCGGCCCGGCCAGCGTGTCCGACGCGGTGGGGACGCAGCCCGGGTAGGCGGCGGCCCAGTGTGCGCCTTCGCTGATCACGCTGTCCAGCGCGATCAGGGCAAAATAGGCGCGCCCCAGGTCGACAATGCCTGAGATGAGCAGGATCATCAGCGCGGCAGACAGCGCAAACTCGACCAGGCTTTGCCCGCGCGTCCGACGCCGGGCCGGGCGCGGCGACTCGGCGTTCGTATTCATCGCGCACAGGGTTTCGGCTTGTGTCTTCACCGTAGTCTTCACCGTAGTCTCCGCCATCGTCCTACAGCCCCAATCCATCCGGGAAGATGGTGCGCGATGCGCCAAGCTGAATGTGCATCCCACTCGGCGCGAGCGTGTGAATGAACGGCGTCAGGAAGCGCACATTCACGTCGATGCCAATCACCACCCGGTCGCCCGCGCGGATGACCAGCCGGGGCTGCGCCGTCGTCTCACCAAAGGGCACATACGCCGTATTGGCCGAGTAACTGCCGCCCGCCGGACACGCGCCGACCAGCAGCGTATTGTCGGTGGTCACGGGCCGGCCATCGTCGTAGGTCACGCTGATGTTGGCAGCCCGGACGCCGGAAAAGGGCGCGAGATCGATGATACGCTGCCGGATTCCGTCGCACTGCACGTATTGCGGCGTGGCATCGTAGCCCGGCACTGAGCCGTAACGCAGCGCTTCCCGCAGGCTGTTCTGAAGCTGAGCGTAGTTGAAGACGATCCAGCCAAAGTCCACCACGCCCATCAGCAGTAGAAGCAGGATGGGCAGCACCAGCGCAAACTCGACAAGGCCCTGCCCTTTCGATTTCGCGCGTCGCGCCGGTCGTCGATGTGTCATCCGTGCCATGTGCTCCGCCTCATGCTCGCGTATCGGCCTCTCTGCAAAGCCTGCTATGGGTAGACCCTCACTCCCCCGACCCCTCTCGCCCTCATGGCCAGAGGGGGCAAAGCCGGATGCGTTCTGCGCCTCTCACCCCTCTCCATGAGGGAGAGGGGCCGGGGTGAGGGTTTGCAGACGCCCCTCGTCAAGCTATTCAGTTATTCAACTCGGTCGCCGGGATGGGCTGGACCCACACCTGCGGGTTGAACTGGAACTGCCACGAGTTGCCGTCCAGGTACACACTGTACGTCAGCACGCCTTCCGAGAACTGGCGCGCGTTGCTGCCACCCGACGTGTTGCCGTGGAAGTTGATCTGGCCCCACGGCACGTAAATGATGCCGTGGAACTGGGTGTTGTTGTTCTCGGCGTTGAAGACCCACTTGGCCGGATCGGAAGCGCAGCGCGACGCGCCGCCATAGTCGTAGCCGGCCAGCACGGAGATATTCATGGCCAGCCCGGAAACGGCGTCATCCCTGCCGCCGCTCGTCCAGCCCGCCGTCCAGAAGTCGTGATTGCCGTCCAGGTTATTGAACCGGCCATTGACGATGAGCGTCACGCCTTCCCACTCCTGCGTACCCGCCGGGATGGTCAGATCGCCGTCGATGTAGAAGATGCCGCGCGCGCCGGCGTTGTACAGCGCATGGATGGCCGCCGCTGCGCCCGGATCGCCCGGCACGTACTGGTAGAAGTCGTTGGGGGCCAGCCCGAAGCGCCGGAAGATCAGGTAACGGCGGTACATCTCGCCCACCGGCTCGATGGGCCGGAAGTCGGCGGCGTCCAGTTTCTTCGTCGTGCCGTCGGGAAGCTCGAGGATGGCCCAATTGGGCGTGCCGCGCGTATCGCGCGCCGGATAGACCGGGGCGATGTACTGTGCGCCGTTGTGGTATTTGTTGCCGTTGCCGCTGAATGGATCGTTGGCCGTGGCCACGTAGCTGCTCCCGTGCCGGACGCCGGTCATCAGGCGCACTTCGACATTGCCGTAAAAGTCGCTGGAGTTCACAGCGCCGACCGCCAGCGTGCCGTCGACGTACACGTCGCTCAGGAACTTGGCGCTGTTCGTATCAAAGTAGTGGTGGGCGATGCGGTCGGTCAGGTTGTTGCAATCGCCGCCGCCCGACGTGAACATGGCAGCCGTGTTGTCGCTGAAGCGTTTGTACTGGATGGTGATTCGGGCGATGCTCTCGGCTTCGGCGCGCGTTGTGGGCTGGCCCAGCAAGCCGGTCAGGAAGGTCTGGTACGGAATCTGCGCGCGGACTTTGACGGCTGCCGTGCCGAGTGGGGCATATTGGCCCGGATCATCATTGATCACGTCGAGAATGTCGCCGGTCGCGTTCACCCACCAGGCGTTGACGTTCCCGTTCACGCCATTGCCAGCCGTCGTGTCCGTGTCCGCGATGCCGTTGATCTCCGCCACACGGTTCACTTCGCGCAGGATGGTCTGTTCGGTGGCGATATCCGACTCGCGGGCGTACTTGTAAATAGCCGCTAGCGCCGCCATATCCGCCGCGTTCTGGGCGGTGCGCCGCTGGGAGAAATAGCGCCCGCCGTCGAGCGCCAGCGCGACAAAGGCCAGCAGGCCCGCCATCGCCACTGCCATCACGACGATGGCCTGTCCGCTGGGTGCGCCGCGCCGGACGTGTGGATGGGTGTGCTGCATGGCTGCCTTCCTCGCTCGCTTCTCGTACACTTAAGAGTTGATGGCGATGTGCTTCATCCTTTACGCTCCATATATCGATGCTTCGGCCTGGAAGTTACGGGTAACTGACAAGCCATCGCCGCCCTTCACAAGGATTTCATAACCTTAACAAATCCTGGACAATCCGGCGGCTACGATTCGCTCGTGTATCCCGTCTGGCGTACGAGTGGGTAT
>JADZBY010000690.1 GCA_020851855.1 Anaerolineae bacterium | reverse complement strand
GGCAAAGGGGGCCATCTCCACCACGGCGCGCCACAGACGGGCGGGCCACGGCAGGGACCGCCGCAGCGCCACGCCGAGCACGCCATTCAGCGCCAACCAGGGCAGCCCGGCTTCGTAGATCAGCACGGAGACGGCGTACAGGGCAAACGACAGCGCGTACAGGGCGCGACGGCGGTTCGGCAGCGGCGTCTGGATGCTCCCGATGTACAGGTAGGCGCTGGCCAGCAGCATGGTCAGCGTCGGCTCGATGTACCAGTTGATGCCCTGGTACAGGTGGTCCACGCGCAGCGATGTGAGGGATAGCGCCAGCCCGCTGCACACGGCAAGCGCCATGCCGCCGCCGAGCCGCGCCACGATGCCGGCCAGGAACACGCCGGAGAGCAGCCGCCCAAGCTGGAAAATGACCTGATAAGGGAGATCGTCGGTCAAGAAGACGAGATAAGCGGCGGCGTTAACCGGCCCAACCAGCAGATGGCGCTGGTTCACCGCCAGATAGCGCTCTGTGAAGCCCGCCGCGCCCACTTCGGCGAGCCAGGCGCGGTGGATGAGCACGTCCGGGTGCAGCGGCCCGATGTCCAGGCCGCGCAGGAGCAGGAATCCGAGCGCCAGCGCGCACAGAATCAGGACGCGGAAGGGCGGAAGTCGATGCTGAGTCATCATGGCGGTTTGATCGTGCATTATAAAGGCGCGCCACGTGTTCCGCCATCGGGGCCAGGATGCCGGGCGGCTCGCGAGCCGCCCCTACCGCACGCAACGTGTAGGGGCGCGTCGCGACGCGCCCGCGTGAAGCGGCTACCGGTTGATCGGGATGCGATGGCCGCGCTTTCCGTCCACTCCACCATTGACTCTGCCCCGATTTTGCTTTATTCTGAAAGGCTAGACAGCACAAAAACGTCATAAACGCGCACACCGGGACGAGTAGCCCCTGGGAAGCGTCGCAGGGAGGGCGGGCCGTGACTGAGAGCCTGCCTGACGCGCCGGGACGAAAACCACCCGCCAGCGGAACGGCAAAGCGTTCGCAGCCATACGCACGACTGCTGCGGGCGGGGAGCCGGATACGGGCTGCTCCCGTTACAGGGCACAACGAGGGCTTGTCGCTTCGTCGGGCGGGGTATTCTGCCGGGCGGATGGCGGGCCGAAGTGGGTGGAATCGCGTGGGCAGCAACGTCCCTCGCCCCATAAGTGGGCAGGGACGTTTTTGTTTTGCGCAGGAGCGCGACGGTGCTTCGGGTAGAGGCGTGCGTGTGCTGGTACGATGGGAGGTGGAGAACTGATTCAGATGATTAAGCGGGTATGGGCGGAGCAGCAAGGACAGGAAGGCTTTGACCCGTACCGTGACATTGCGGATGTGGTGGTCGAAACGGATGACGGGCTGACCTGGACATCGACGTTTGTGACCATTCCGTACTTGCAACGCCTGATGAGCGTCAGCCGCGACATCACGGCCAACGTAGCCAACATGCCGCCGGTGCGCTTCATCACGCTGGAGACGCCGCATGTCATCGTGGAAAACTTGCTGCCCGACACGATAGAAGACACCATCGACAACCTGATGATGCTCGGAATCTTCGAGAGCGTCTTCATGCCTCATTCCGAGTCGTTTGGCGTCGAGTCCTCGACCCGAGGCGGAGGTTAACATGACCGAAGGCGCTACCGGCGACACCGGCGCTGCCGGGGACACTCGCCAGGGAGCCTGACCGGTTGGCCGTGAGCCAGGCAGCCGGCAGCCCCCAGAACCGGACTCTTGCCTGGCTCTATCTCGCCTGAACACAACCCGCTTTCCGGAATTGACGACTTCGGGCGCGGCCCCGAGGGATCGAGGCCTTGACGCGCGCCCGTCATGTCGCGTATGCACGCATTCAGGAGACATTCATGTCCGAGCGATACGAAGACAGCAAGCTGTACCGCATTCGCCACTCGTCGGCGCACATCATGGCGCAAGCCGTGCTGGAGTACTTTCCCGATGCGCAGATCGCCATCGGCCCGCCCATCGAGGACGGCTTCTACTACGATTTTGGCCTGCCGCGCGCCCTGACGGAAGACGATCTGGCGAAGATCGAGGCCCGGATGCGCGAGATCATCAACAAGGGCGTCGAGTTCACGCGCCGCGAAGTCAGCGCCGACGAAGCGCGCCAGCTTTTCGCCAACCAGCCCTACAAGCTGGAACTGATCGACGGCCTGGAAAAGGGCGGCATGGACGAATACGGCAACAAGACGGTGGACGCGCCCGTCATCAGCACGTACCGGCAGGACACGTTCGAGGACCTGTGCCGGGGGCCGCACGTCGCCAATTCGCGCGAGATCAACCCGAACGCCATCAAGCTCATGTCTGTGGCGGGCGCGTACTGGCGCGGCGACTCGGACCGCGAGCAGCTTCAGCGCATCTACGGCACGGCCTTCGAGACGGCGTCCGAGCTTGAGGAACACCTGCACCGGCTCGAAGAAGCGAAGGCGCGCGATCACCGCAAATTGGGCGTGGAACTGGGCCTGTTCACGTTCAGCGCGCTCGTCGGCAAGGGTCTGCCGCTGTGGAAACCAAAGGGCGCTATCCTGCGCGACGTGCTGGAACGCTTCCTGCGCGCCGAGCAGATCAAGGCCGGGTACTTGCCCGTCGTGACGCCGCACGTCGGCAAGCTGGACCTGTACCGCACGTCCGGGCACTACCCCTACTACTCGGATAGCCAGTACAAGCCCATCGATGTGGACGGCGAAGAGTTCCTGCTCAGGCCGATGAATTGCCCGCACCACATCGAAATCTATCGCAGCGAGCCGCGCAGCTACCGCGATCTGCCGATCCGCCTCGCGGAATTTGGCACGGTGTACCGCTATGAGCAGAGCGGCGAGCTGACGGGCCTGACGCGCGTGCGCGGCTTCACGGTGGACGACGCGCACCTGTTTGTGCGGCCCGACCAGCTTGAGCAAGAGTTCATCGGCGTGGTGAACATCATCAAGAAGATCTTCGAGATCATGGGCTTCACGGACTTCCGCGCCCGCGTCGGCACGCGCGACCCGAACAAGCCGAAGTACGTCGGCGATCCCGAGGTTTGGGAGCAGGCCACGAACGCCATCATCGCCGCCGCGGACAAGGCCGGGCTGAATTACACGGTGGCCGAGGGCGAGGCGGCGTTCTATGGCCCGAAGCTGGACTTCATCTTCCGGGACGTGCTCAAGCGCGAATGGCAGCTCGGCACGGTCCAGGTCGATTACAACCTGCCGGAGCGCTTCGGGCTGGAGTACATGGGCGAAGACAACCAGGTGCACCGCCCGATCATGATCCACCGCGCGCCGTTCGGCAGCATGGAGCGCTTCATCGGCATCCTGATCGAGCACTTCGCGGGCGCGTTCCCGGCATGGCTTGCCCCGACGCAAGTCCTCTTGATCCCGGTCGCAGACCGGCACGTCGAGTACTTGAAGGGCGTCGCGGCGCAGTTGATGGCCGAAGGGCTGCGCGCTCAGGTGGACGACGGCAAAGACCGCATGAACGCCAAGATTCGCGCCGCCCAGGGCCAGAAAGTGCCCTGGATGCTCATCGCCGGCGACCGCGACGTCGAGGCCGGGTCCGTGTCGGTCCGGCTGCGCACGGGCGAGGACCTGGGCGCGATGCCGGTGGGCGACTTCATTCGTCGTGCTGCGTTGATCGTCGAGCGTAAGGCTTCGGAACTGATCTGACCGTTCCGCGCAGCGCCCGGCCCATCGATTTGACCCATGCGCCTCTGCTCTGGTCTGCCAATGGGGCAGAGGCGCTGCCTTCGCCGGCGTGGGCGTGGCGGACGGCATGGTCGTCGCGGCGCGGCCCGTGGTAGGTGGCGGTGTGCAGGGCGGCGTATAGCGGACACCAGCCGATCACGGCGGTGGCCAGCAGGACCAAGCCCAGCAGCGCCAGCCAGCTTTGCAGGTAAATGCCCACGATGAGCACGGCAATGCCGATCAGGCCCCGGATCAGGCGGTCGAGATTGGCAAGGTTTCTTTTCATGGTCCTACCTCTCGAAATGCTT
>JADZBY010000689.1 GCA_020851855.1 Anaerolineae bacterium | reverse complement strand
GCGCGGATGAGGCGGGCGGGGGAGAAATGGCGCGTGCAGGTGAGGCGGGCGGCGGACGAGGCAGGCCTCGTCCCTACACCAGTCCTCGTAGGGACAACGCCTGCGTTGTCCGCCCTTCGCCCACCGAGAGTGGGTCCGGGTCGCGCGGGAACGCCGTACCAGCGTCAGAAGGAGTAAGGCAGCATGTTCTTTGAGCAGGGCAAGAAAATCGTCTTCATCGGGGACAGCATCACCGACAGCGGACGGCGCGATGTGGCGGCGCCCTATGGCAACGGCTATGTGAGCATGGTGCGCAACTTCCTTCTGGCGCGTTATCCGGGGTTGAGCCTGACCATCGTCAATCGCGGCGTGGCGGGCAATACCGTGGTCGAGATGAGCGCGCGCTGGGAAGCGGACGTGGTGGCCGAGCGGCCCAACTACCTGTCTGTGATGGTGGGCATTAACGACGTGTATCGCCAGTTCCAGGGCGACCCGAAGACCGCCGTTTATCCGCAACAATTCGAGCTGACCTACCGCACGTTGTTGCAGCGGGCGCGCCAGACCAGCAACGCTCGCCTCATCCTGATGACGCCGTATATGATCGAGACAAACCGCAACCTGCCTATACGAAAGCAGATGGACGTGTACGGCGGGATCGTGGCCTCGCTGGCGGCGGAGTTCGGCGCGCTGCTGGTGCGCGTGCAGGACGCTTTCGACAACGCCCTGCGCTTCACCACGCCCGCCTATTGGTCGGACGACCAGTTCCACGTCGCCGGGCCGGGATCGGCGCTGATTGCCCAGGCGTTTCTGCGCGCGGTCGGCTTTGAGATGCCGGTCAAGGCGGGGTAAGACCGCTGGCTTTCGGCCTTGCGCGCGGGGCGGCGATGGCTAGAATAGGCGGGGATGCGCATTCCTGCCCCAACGCAAACGGGATGGAAGGCGCATCTCCCGTGTTTCTCAATAGTGTATGGCAACGCCCATGAGCCAGAATCTGCCGCGCCCGTCGTACGACGTGATCGTGCCGGGCCACTACTTCTGCGACCTGATTTTTACCGATCTGCCGCATTTCCCGGCGCTGGGTGCGGAGATTTATACTGGCGGGCTGGATGTAGCGCCGGGCGGGGTCCTGAACACGGTGTTTGCCCTGCGCCGGCTGGGCATGCGCGTTGGCTGGGCGGGCGCGGTCGGGGAAGATTTCTTCAGCCACTACGTGCTGCACAAGGTCGAAGACGAGGGCATCGACACCACGCTGCTTGAATACAGCGCCAGGCCGATGCAGCGCGTGACGGTGGCGCTCTCGTCGCCGGAAGACCGCGCTTTCATCACGCACATCGACCCGTCGCCGCGCACGGTTGATCTGGCCATCGGGGCGCTGGAACGGGCGGATTGCCGCCTTCTGCACTTTTCGGGCCTGACCATCGACAGCCGCGTGCCGGACCTGATCCGGGGCTGCCATGACCGGGGCATCGTGGTGTCGATGGATTGCCAACACCGTGAGCAGACGTTGGAATTGCCGCTGGTGTGCGAGATTCTCTCCCTGGTGGACATTTTCATGCCGAATGCGTGCGAGGCAAAACGGCTGACCGGCGCGCCGGATTTGCCGGGCGCTATCGACGCGCTGGCGCAGAAGATACGGCGCATCGTGGTCAAGAACGGCGGGGGCGGGGCCATCGCGTGGTGGGACGGCGAGCGGATCGAAGAGCCGGCGCTGGCGCTTGACCACGTGGTCGACACGACCGGCGCGGGGGATGTGTTCAACGCGGGCTTCCTGGCGAGCTTCCTGGAAGGCTGCGACGTGCGGACCTGCCTGCGCTGGGGAAATTACTGCGGCGGCATGTCCACCCAGGCGGCGGGTGGGGCCACGTCCGCGCCGAGCCGCGCCCAATTGATGGCCTGGATGGGTGGAGTCTAGTACATCCACGTGGTGAGGATTCAGGGTCGTTTCCCCCACCCCAGCCCATCCCCCATAAAGAGGGAGGGGCTAAGAGGGCCGGTTTTCCCTTCCCCTCTCTTATGGGGGGAAGGGCAGGGTTAGGGGGAGTTCTTTCCTTGTCGGGGTACGAGGCAGAAAACGCGCTCCGCAAAACGTTAACATGATTCTTCTGGACCTGATCGGCCAAGATTGGGTATAACGAAGAGGTCACGCTACGCTGTTCCAGGATTCAGTAACCGTAAGGAGTTAGGAATGACTTCCAAGACGCTTCGGAGCCTTTTTGCGTTCGTGCTGGCCCTGGTGCTGGCCGCCGGCATGTTTGCCGCTGCCCAGCCGACCCAGGCGCAAGAGGACGTGACCATTGCGCCCCAGGCCTGCGAAGAGCCGGGCAACCTGCGCATGTGGGTGTGGGACGAAAACTGGGCCAAGGTCATCGAGCAGTCGATTGAGGACTGGAAAGCCAACTACTGCCCTGGGGCTGAGGTCACGCTCGAAGTCCAGCCGTGGGGCCAGTACTGGGACCTGCTGCGCACGGGCGGCTCCGACCTGCCGGACGTGTTCAATATGTCCCAGACGTACTTCTATTTCTATGCCTCGAACGGCGTGCTGCTCAATCTCCAGCCCTACTGGGATGCGGCGGGCGTTGATACGACCACCTGGGGCACGGGCCTCGTCGATCCCTATCGCTGGGGTGAGGACCAGGACCTGTACGCCGGGCCGGTGAACTGGGACACGGTCGCCGTGTACTATAACAAGGACCTGTTCGACGCGGCGGGCGTGGCTTACCCGACCGCCGAATGGACCTGGGACGACTTCGCCGCCGCCGCCGAGACGCTGACCGACCCCGAGAACGACGTGTACGGCGCGCTGGCGTATGTGGAGTTCCAGGCGGGCTACCCGAACTGGATCGCCGCGACCGGCACGACGCCCATCGTTGAGGCGGGCCGCGCGCGCTGCACGCTTGAGGACCCCGGCAGCCTTGAGGCGCTGAACTATCTGAAGGGCCTGTACGACGCTGGCTACATGCCGAGCGTGTCCATCGTGGGCGGCTCCAATGCGGATGACGCCTTCAACTTCTTCGCGTCGGGCAAGGTGGCGATGGTCACCGGCGGCTCGTGGAAGCTGCCCGCTGCCGAAGAATCGCTGACCTTCAACTGGGACGTGGTGCAACTGCCGCGCAACCCGGAGACGGGCCGCTCGCGCTCGATCCTGCACGCGGTGGGCTATGTAGCCAGCGCCAACACGCCCAACCCGGACCTCGCCGCGAACCTGATCCTGTATCTTGTCAGCGACGAGGGCCAGACGTTCTTTGCGGAAGCGGGCGGCGTGGCCCCGGCCAACCCGAACCCGGCGCTGCAAGAAATGTGGATGGGCAGCTTCGCGGAAGGCCACAACGTGCAGGCCTTCGTGGATGCGACTGTCGACTCCCAGGGCGTGACCGTCTTTGACGAAATCTGGGACAAGATCAACACGGAACTCGTCGTGAAGATCTTCGACCAGAACGTGCCGGTGGAAGAAGCGGTAGCCGAGGCGTGTGAGTTCATCAATACGCAGCTTCCGGAGAAGGCCGAATAACGCCTGATCGGGTCGTCCGGTCGCGGCTCATGTTTCGGACGGCGGTGGAGACGCCGCCGTCCGCATTCACTCTCACCGCAGCCCACATCCCTTCACCTCTTGGCCCTCAAGTCGAGGGAATATGGCTTCCGATGTGGTAGCAGACAAAAAACGCGCGTTTGCCTGGCTGGGATTCTTTGGTGAAACGCCTCTGGCGCGCCGCCGGGCGCTGTGGGGCATGGCGCTCGTTGCGCCCAACGTGCTCGGCCTGATGTTCTTCTTCGGCGTGCCGGTGATCATCGCCTTTCTGACATCGCTACAGGAATGGAACGCGGTCACGCCGCCCAGCTT
>JADZBY010000688.1 GCA_020851855.1 Anaerolineae bacterium | reverse complement strand
GGGGGAGTCTGGCCATAGTAATTGCCCTGCCGCCAGTTCGGATCGGCGTAGATGGCCTGCCGCCCGATCTCGTTAAAGGCGATGTTCTGCGCCGACGAGCGTGGTGTGCTGGCCAGGAACAACACCGCGCCGACCCGCTCCGGGCAATCGACGGCCCATTGCAACGCCTGCATCCCGCCCATGCTGCCGCCCGCCACGGCGAACAGGCGCGGAATGCCCAGCCGGTCGAGCAGGTGGCGCTGCGCCTGGACCATGTCCGCGACGGTGATCACCGGGAAATTGAGCGCGTAGGGCTTGCCATTCGGCCCCGGCGACGACGGCCCGGTGCTGCCCTGGCAGCCGCCGATCACGTTCGAGCAGATCACGTAGAAGCGGGTCGTATCGAACATCTTGCCCGGCCCGACCGCGTCATCCCACCAGCCCGGCGCTTCACCGTGATCGTGCGTGTAATAGCCTGCCACGTGCGAATCGCCGGACAGCGCGTGACAGATCAGGATCACGTTCGAGCGGTCAGCGTTCAGACTGCCGTACGTCTCGTAGGCCAGCGTGAAACGCCGCAACATTCCGCCGCTCGTCAAACGGAGCGGCGTTTCAAAGTGCGCGAACTGTTTGCGCACGACGCCCACCGAATTTCGGCGTCGTGTGAGCAGTCGCGTGTGCGTGTCCGAGAGGTTTTTGCCCAGCGCCGCCACAGCAGGCTCCTGATGACTGGTTAAGGTGCGATGTGTCCGGTTCGGAGCGCCGGAAACCGCTTCGGACGCCCTCTGGATGCGCCCGAAACAGTCCCGTCTCCGCTTCGGCTCACTGCGCAGGACGCGACAGGCCGCCTAGCGCGACAGCTCCGGCTGCGGCGCGTTCTGCGACACTCTGAGGGCCTGGTCGAGGTCCCACAGGATGTCGGAAATGTCCTCGATGCCGACAGCAAGGCGCACGTAATCGTCGCTGACGCCCGCCGCGCGCTGCTCGTCGTCGCTGAGCTGCGAATGCGTGGTCGAGGCCGGGTGAATGGCCAGCGAGCGCGCGTCGCCCACGTTGGCCAGGTGCGAGAACAGCTTCAGGCTGTCGATGAACTTGCGCCCGGCGGCTTTTCCGCCCTTGATGCCGAAGCCGATCACCGCGCCAGCGCCTTTGGGCAGGTATTTCCGGGCGCGCTCGTAGCTGGCATGGCTGGGCAGGCCGGGATAGTTCGTCCAGACCACCGCCGGATGCTGATCGAGGAACTGCGCCACGGCCAGCGCGTTGTCGACGTGCCGCTGCACGCGCAGGGCCAGCGTTTCCAGGCCGATGATGTTCAGGAAGCTGTTGAAGGGCGATTGTGCGCCGCCCAGGTCACGCAGGCCCACCACACGCGCCCGGATGATGAACGCCGCCGGCCCGGCGACGTCCGCCAGAATCGCGCCGTGATAGGCCGGCTCCGGCTCGACCAGGCCCGAATGCCGCCCGCTGGCCTTCCAGTCGAACTTGCCGCTGTCGACAATCGCGCCGCCGATGCTCAGGCCGTGCCCGCCGATCCATTTTGTCGTGGAGTGCACGACGATATCGGCCCCGTGCTCGAACGGGCGGACCAGATAGGGCGTGCCGAAGGTGTTGTCCACGACGAGCGGCAGGCCGTGTTTGTGCGCTATGCGGGAGAGGCCTTCGAAATCGGGGATGTCCAGCCGGGGATTGCCGATGGTTTCGACGTAAACGGCCTTCGTCTTGTCGTTGATGAGCCGCTCATAGGCTGCCGGGTCATCGCCCGCCACGAAGTGCACGGTGATGCCCAACCGCCGCAGGCTTTGCGAGAACAACGTGTACGTGCCGCCGTACAGCGACGCGGATGAGATGATCTCGTCGCCGCTGTTGGCCAGCGTCAGGATGGTGAGCGTCTCCGCGAACTGGCCCGACGCCGTCACGAGCGCCCCGATGCCGCCTTCAAGCGCCGCCAGACGCTCTTCAAATACGGCATTGGTCGGATTCATGATGCGCGTGTAGATGTTGCCCACTTCCTGAAGGCCAAACAGCGCGGCGGCGTGGTCGGTGTCGCGGAACTGGTAGGACGTGGTCTGGTACAACGGCACGGCGCGCGCGCCCGTCGTCGCGTCCGGGGCGTAGCCCGCGTGCAGGGCGAGCGTGTTGAACTTGTGCTGATGCTGGTTGCCGTTCGAGCTGGACATGAGTGACCTTTCCCTTCCGAATGGGTGCTGCACGCGCAAATCAAACAAAAAAGAGGGCCAACCAGTACGGTTGGCCCTCTTGACTTACGCTGTGCTCAGCGGACGATGCGTGTCAAAGCGGCTCGCGTCCTGGCCGGATGGCGGTTTGGCAGCACATCATACACATCGCGCAGACCTCGCGTGATGTGTTGGGTAAGATGGCGGCGGACGGATGAGCGTTTGACATGCAGTGCAGCATAAGCGCGATTCCAATGGATGTCAACTGGTTTGCCCCGGTCGATTGTGCAATCACCCAAAACGGCGCTCAACGATCGCAGTCATCGCCGTGCAGCATGTCGTCCAGCATGGCGCTGATCGCGCCGGAGCGAAGCGGGTACTTCTGCCAGTAACGGCCCCCATCCTTCAGAAACTCGTCCACGTGGTGTGGCTCGAACGTCGGGCCATCGTCGTCATCTTCCTCATCGTCGTCAAAGAATGGGCGGCGATGCGAACCGGAGCGGTTATCTTTGTCCGGCGGCTTGCCTGAGCCGAAGGCAGCCAACCCTGCGCCGATGAACAACAGCAGCAAGCCAGGTACACCCACGAGCACGATCAACAGACCCATCATTTTTCTGCGCTCCCATACGCTGTGTCAGCCTTCGAGAGGGTGGATTACGGTTGTTTCATCGCCATCCTACAACACCTCACTCCCGCCCCGATGAGGGCTGCCACTCAAAGCGGCGTTCAGTAGCGCCTGCCCCGTCTCGTGCTCCAATCCAGGCCCATCCGTCACGTGGCCCTGTCCTGGGCAAGCAGGCGGCGAACCAGCATCAGCAGGTCCAGCACGGATACTGGCTTGAGCAGGAACAGGTCAATGCCCAGCGCTTCGGCTCCCGTTTCGGTGAGCGGATTGGCCGTGATCACCACGCGCCGCACGTTGGCCAGCGCGGGCGTGTGATTCATGTGCTCCAAGAGATCCGTGCCGGGCCGCCCCGGCAGATTCATGTCCACCAGGGCGATGTCCGGCGTGTGCGTCTCCAACAGCCGGAGCGCGTCCTCGACGCTGGACGCGGTGATCGTATCCAGGCCGTCATTCGTCAGGCTGATGTGGAAGAGATTACGGATGTCCGTGTCGTCTTCGACGATCATGGCAAGCGGCATGGGGTTTCTCCCGGCCCAGCGGGACGCGATAAATACCATCATAGCATCGTTCTGAGCGCCACGCTATCAGGGCTGCATGGCCGATATCCCATGGCTCCATAGCGGCGGCTTCAACAACTTTTTTACACGGTCTATAGGGGATTTTGGTTTTGGGCTATACAGGGTGGCAGGCCGATCTATGCTACAATGCGAAGAAGACTCATAATCACGGACAACTGTCAGTGGACCGCCGTGTCGCGGACCGGACGCCCACGGACCATGCACCACGATTCTCGGTAATGAACGGGAGTAGCGGCGATGCCAGCAACCAGGATTCAAGCAAATTACGACGATCTGTCCAGCTTTAGCGGGAAATTTTCGCAAAGCAGTGACGCCGTTTCGCAGTTGAACCAGCAGGTGGCGCGCCTCGTCGATAGCCTTCAAGGCGGCGGCTGGATTGGCATCGGGGCGGAAGCATTTTTTCGCGAGATGCAAGAGCTTGTCTTTCCGGCCATGAACCGCCTGGTGAGCGCCTTGCAGGACGCCAGCCAGGCCACAGACCGCATCGCCGAGGCGTTCAAGAGCGCTGAAGAAGAAGCCGGCGGCATCTTCCGGGGCGACCTGGGCGGTGGGTCCGGCAGCGGCGCGGGCGGACTTGGCGGCATCGCGGGCGGCCTGCAGCAGGTCTTAAACAGCCCGGCGTTCCAGTCCATCCTGCAAGGGTTGGGCGGTCGAGGCGGCAGCGGCGGCGGTCTTTTTGACGGCGGCGGCGGCGCGGGCGGAAGCGGCGGCGGCCTCTTTGGCGGCGGCGGGACCGGCGGCGGGACCGGCGGCAGCGGGGGCAGCGGCGGTTTCGGCCAGATCGCGGACCAGATCATCCGGGGGACCGGCGGCGCTGGCTCGAATTTCCAGAATATCGCCGGCAACATCATCAACGGGCTGCGCGGCGGCAATTTCGATAGCTTTGGCTCGATGGCCGACAACATCGTCAACTCGCTGCGCGGCTCGGCGTCCGGCGACACGTTCAATAACATCGCGGACAGCATTATCGGCCAGTTGCGCGGCTCGCAAGGCTCCGGTCGCGGCCCGTTCAACCAGCTTGCCGACGAGATCATCCGCTCGATGGGCGGTGGGTCCGGCGGCGGCACGGGCGGCGGTACAGGCGGCTTTGGCGGCGGCTCCGGCTCCGAATTTGGCGGCGGGTCGGGCGGCGGCTCCGGCGGTGGATCGGGCGGCGGCACGGGGGGTGGGTCCGGCGGCGGGTCGGGCGGCGGCAGCGGCAGTGGCCTGGGCAGCAGTTTTGGCAGCGGCGGCGGGTCGAGCAGCGGCTTTTCCGGCATGTCCGGCGGGCCGCAGGGGCCGGGCACGGGCGGCTCACTGGGCGCGGTGGGCGGCCTTGCCGCACAAGAGGCGCTCCAGCGCATCCAGGCCATGAACGGGCTGCGCGAAGCCATCACCGAGGGGATCGCGAAGTTGACCGGCGCGGACCCGGCGCAACTGGGCGCGAGCCTGGGCGGCTTGCTCGGCGGCCAGCTTGGCTCGATGCTGGGCGGCATTGCCGGCCTGTCTGCCGAAGCGGCGGCGCAGGCGGTGAACATGGCGGCGGCGGGCCTGACGGCGGCGACCGGCGCAGTGCAGGATGTGGCCCAGACGCTCGGTCAGGTCGCGGACTCGGCCAGCTCGCTTGGCCTGTCCTGACGGAATACGCCGATCGCGCGGCCTGGCGTTCTGATCAAGGCGTCAGGCCGCTTTCTGTGCACCACTGACAGCTTCCCGCGTCCGGCGTGGCCTGTTTCCACCCCAACGCGCCGGGCGCTGTCAGGCCATCTCAACGGCGGCTGGCGCTCTCCCCGCGCGGCGTATCTGCCCCAATCCAGATAACGGTATAATGAACGGGCGCGGTAAGGCGAACCCACCCTATCATCCTAGTCGCTCCGCGCGTGCCAAACGCCATGCTGCTCCGTTGGACCGCTCGCCTGTCTGCCCTGGCCATGTTAGGCGCTGTACTGTTCCTGCTGCTCGTCGGTCTTCAGGCGGATCATGCGCGCCGGGTCGCGTCGGGGCCGGTCCAGACTGCCATTCATCCCGAAGGCGGGCCGCGCATCGTGCTCGTCATTCGCACCGACGAAGCGGCGCTGCCCGTGCCCAGCGCGACGCGCACGCCTACCCGAACGCCGAGCCGCACCCCGACGGCCAGCAAGACGCCCACGCCCAGCCGTACCGCCACCGCAACGCCCACGTTCACGCCCAGCGCCACCGCCGCGCCGACCCTCACGATCACGCCCAGTCCGACCCTGAGCGAGACGCCGACGCCCATCCCGCCGACCTTCACCGCATCGCCGCGTCCGCAGGCGCACGTCGTGCAGCCGGGCGACACACTAAACCGCATCGCGCAGTTGTACGGCGTGTCGCTCGATGATCTGGCGCGCGCCAACAACCTGTTCGACTACAACCAGATCATGGCCGGCCAAACGCTGGTCATCCCCGCGCCGCTGACGCCGGCAAGCGCGCCGCAGATCGCCTTTATGCCGAGCAGCACGCCAATGCCCAGCCCCACGCCAAGCGCGACGTCCTCGCCGGCCAGCACGTTTGCCGCACGAGCGCTGGCGCTCGCCCCCGAACAGCCCACCGTGGGCGCGCCGCTCTGGATTCCGGTCCCGGAAGGCGCGAGAGAAACGCCCGTCGCGGCGGCGGCTGCGCTGGCCGCCGACATCACGGTGAACGGCATCCCGCTCACCGACATCGTGGTCATGCCGGACGGCGTGCGGGCCAACGTGCGCGCCATCTTCGAGAGCGGGCAGGCGCAGGGCCGCAACGCGCACGCCTTCTCGCGCCTGGGCGACAGCACCATCGAGAATCCGCTGTTCCTGGCGCGCTTTGACAGCGGGCCGTACCAGTTAGGCCCGTATGCCTACCTGCAGGGCGTCATCGACTACTATCGCGGCTCGTTTGGGCGTCAGGGCGTGGGCGTACGGCGCGGCCTGCATACCTGGAACGTGTTCGATCCGATGTGGGCTGACCGGGCAGCCTGCGCACCGGGCGAGCACATGCTCGATTGTGAGCTGCGCGTGCACAATCCGGCGGTGCTGCTCATCAAACTCGGCTCCAACGACGTGGGCGTGCCGGATACCACGGCGCGCAGCCTGCGCCAGATTGTGCAGTATTGCATCGAGCGCGGCATCGTGCCGATCCTGAGCACCAAAGCCGACCGCTTCGAAGGGCAGGACAACATCAACAATACGCTGGTGCGCCAGATCGCCGCCGAATACAACGTGCCGCTCTGGGATTTCGACCTGCTGGCGGCCACGCTGCCCGGTCGCGGCATTTCCGGCGACGGCGTGCACCTGACCACGTTCTACGCGCACGATTGGTCCTTGCCGGAAGCGTACCGGAGCGGTTACGGTCTGAGCAACCTGACGGCGCTCATGGCGCTCGATCAGGTGATGCGCGCGGCGCTGGGCATCCACTGAGAGAGGATGGAAACGTGAGAACCAGGCGAATCATGGCTCTGGCGCTGCTAGCGGCGCTGCTCGGCGCGTGCGGCGGACAGAATGCGGGCGATCCGGCGGAAGCGGTGCGGCGTTACCTGACGGCCAAAGCGGCTGGCGATGCGGATGGCGTGCGGCGTGGGTTGTGTTCGGCGCTGGAAGCCAGCCTGGAGCAAGAAACGCTGGCCTTCAAGGACCTGAACGCCCGCCTGGAAGACATGGCCTGCACCACGAACAGCGCCGCCAATACGGTGACGTGTACCGGCCAGATTTTGCTGGACTACGGCGGCGAAGTGCAGACCTTTCCACTGGCCGCCTATGCGGTGGTGCAGGAAGACGGCGTTTGGAAGTGGTGCGGAGAGGCGCGGTAACGTTCCTATCTGTGCGGTGGGCGGTTCGCGAGCCGCCCCTACATCTGCTAACAACATGTTCCGTGTAGGGGCGCGTCGCGACGCGCCCATGTGCAGCGCACCTAGCGGGAGCGTCGGGATCACACTCTACAGCGGCAGCCGGTAGCCCAGCGCCACGAGCACGGCGAACAACACGCCGAAGCCCATTTCCTGGAAGCCGACCACCTTTGCCGGGGCCGCCGCCCGCCCGCCGGTCAGGAAGAGCACGGCGCGGACCAACAGCACCGCCATGCCCAGCGCCGCCAACCACGAACCGCGACCAAAGGCAGCCGCTCCGGCCAGCACGGCCAACCCCAACCCGTGCAGGGCCAGCGCCGCGGTGGGACTGACGGCTTCTTCGCGGGCCAACCGCAGCCGGGCGCGCACATACAGGATCGAGGACGCCGTGCGAAGCCCCAGCGTCGCCCACACGCCGAGCGCGGCGGATAGCCCCCAGCCGCTGGCGAGAAGAATGGGCATCACCGCGCCGTTGAGCGCCAGCGCCCCGGCGATTTCCGGCACGTGCTCCCGGCTGCGGTTCTTCAGGTCATAGGGAATCACGGCCAGCGCCAGCACGAGCGGCGGGACCATCGCCGCCACAAAGGCGTGCTGTGCGGTGAGCAGCGCCAACACGAAGCTGACGCCCATCAACGCGGCGTACAGCGCGGCGAAACGCTCGGCGTCGGCGGTGCGCGCGTACCGCTTGCCGCGCATCCGGTCTTTCAGCGCCAGTTTGAGCGGCGTGCGCAAGAGAAACGCGCCCAGCACGGATAGCCCGATGAAGACTCCGGCCACGCTCGGCGCAATCAGCAAGCCGAGCAGGATCGGTTCCAGCAAAAAGCCCCACCCGCCGTGTTCCAGCGGCAGCGCCACGCCCTTCCAGCGCGGCGTCGCTCCGCTACGCCCGACTTTCCCGGTGATCTCCATGACTTGCGCCTCGCCTGCGTCCCAATTTCGTAGAAAATCTACAACGCGCGTCCATTATATGGAGATATTGGAAGATTCGCCAGCGGGAATTTTCGATATGGATTGTTATAATCTGTGCGATCTTGTGCAGCGGTTCACAAGCGGGTCACAATCAGAAAGGTCAGGCCATGGACGCGGAGAAGATCGCGGTGGGAATGCGTGCGCCGGACTTCCGCCTGCCTGCGTTGAGCGGCGGCGAGGTGAGCCTGGGCGAGATGGTCGGCGCGCCGCTCGTGATCTACTTCATGCGCGCCTTTCAATGACTACAATGCCGCGAATTTGCCCGGCAGTTGGCCGTGGCCACCCCTGAGTTTGCCAAGCGCGGCGCGAAGTTATTCATCATCGGGCCGGGATCGGCGGCCAGCGCCCGGCGCATGGCAGAGACGCTCAAGATCGCGCCGGAACAGGTCCTTTACGACGAAACCGGCGATGTATACGACCGCTTCATGCTGGACAGGGTCTTCCTGTCGCTCATCCAGCGCAGCGCCCTGTTCGTGCTCGACCGTGCCGGCGTGGTGCAACATGCGTATGTGGTCAACTTCCCGCAGAAATGGCTGGGCGGCGAGGCGTTCCGGGAATTGATGCACACGCTGGACGGGTTGAACAGGGCGGAGTAGCCTTGCGGGCGGCTCGCGAGCCGCCCCTACACCACCGAAATACACCACAACGCGCCGTAACGCGCCGTAACGCGCCGCGACGCAACACGCCGTAACGTACGTGTAGGGGCGCGTCGCGACGCGCCCGCCATCATGATCCGCCCTCTCACCCCCACGACGCGATCAGGTCGGGGATCTCTTCCGGGTGCGAGGCGACCTTGACGTTGGCCGACTGGAGCGCTTCGACTTTGCTCTTGTGCGTGCCCACGCCGCCCTCGATCAGCGCCCCGGCATGGCCCATCGTGCGGCCTTCGGGCGCGGCCTTGCCCGCGATGAACGCGACTACCGGCTTGGTCATGTGCTCGCGGATGAACTGCGCGGCTTTCTCTTCGTCCTGCCCGCCGATTTCCCCGATGAGCACCACCTTGTCGGTGTCGGGGTCTTCCTCGAACAACTGGAGCACGTCCACGAAGCCTGTGCCGCGCACCGGGTCGCCGCCGATGCCCACGCAGGTGCTCTGGCCCATGCCGCGCTGTGTCAGGGCGTACATGACCTCGTAGGTGAGCGTGCCGCTGCGCGAGACGAGGCCGACATTGCCTGGCTGCGCGATGTAGCCCGGCATGATCCCGATCTTCGCCTGGCCGGGCGTGAGCAGGCCGGGGCAGTTCGGGCCGACCATGCGGCTCTCGCTCATGCTCAATACCTGATGCACGCGCATCATGTCCGCGATGGGCACGCCTTCGGTGATGGCCACGATCAGCTCGATGCCCGCGTCGATAGCCTCGTACACCGCATCCGCGAAGAAGCGGGCCGGGACGAAGATCACGGTGGCATTCGCGCCGGTCGATTCGCGGGCGTCCTTCACCGTGTCGAAGACGGGCAGCCCTTCGACCCACTCGCCGCCTTTGCCGGGCGTGACGCCGCCCACGACGGTCTTCAGGCCGAACTGCTGGCCGTACGCGATCATCTGCTGGGTATGGAACAGCCCTTCGCGCCCGGTAATGCCCTGGACGAGCAGTCGTGTATCTTTGTCTGCCAGGATAGCCATGATTTAACCCTGTACTCCTCTGGCCGCGCGCACCGCTTTTTCCGCCGCCTCAAGTAATGTCGTGGCGCTCTGAATATTGGGGATAGCCGCGTCTTCGAGGATGGCGCGCCCTTCTTCGGCGTTCGTGCCGACCAGCCGGACGACCATCGGGACGTGGGGATTCACCTCGTTCCACGCCTGGAGAATGCCGAGCGCCACCTCGTCGCCGCGCGTGATGCCGCCAAAGATGTTGAGCAAGATGGCCTTCACCTTCGGGTCGGAGAGGATGATGCGCATGGCCGTGGCGACCTTTTCCGCGCGCGCGCCGCCGCCGATGTCCAGGAAATTGGCCGGGCCGCTGCCCTCGTAGCCGAGCCGCGCGGCGATGTCTTTCGTGATGTCCATGGTGGTCATCGCCAGGCCGGCGCCGTTCACCATGCAGCCGATGTCGCCGTCCAGCTTGACGTAGCTCAGACCTGCGCCGCGCGCCCGCGTCTCTTCGGACGGCTCCGCCTGCAAGTCGCGCATCTCGGCCAACTGCGGGTGGCGGAAGAGGGCCGAGTCATCGATGGACATTTTGCCGTCCAGGGCGATGATCTCGTTGCTCTTCAGGATGGCCAGCGGGTTGATCTCGGCCAGCGTGGCGTCGTTTTCGGTGAAGCAGCGGTACAGGTTGTAGGCGATCTCGGTGAAGGCTTTCCAATGCTCGCGTGGGAGCCGGATGCCGCTCGCCAGGTTACGAATCTGGTAGTCGCGCAGGCCGAGGTACGGGTTGATGTGCTCGCGCACGATCTTTTCGGGCGTCTCGCGGTTGACCTGCTCAATGTCCATGCCGCCCGAA
This sequence comes from Anaerolineae bacterium, assembly GCA_020851855.1. GTDB lineage: Bacteria > Chloroflexota > Anaerolineae > Aggregatilineales > UBA2796 > JADZBY01. Next base: position 709 of record JADZBY010000688.1, on the reverse strand, counting down.
GCCGAGGCCATGATCAGGGGCTTGCGGGCGTTGCGGTCGTTGGTGACGGCCAGGTACAGCTCGCTGGCGATCTCGACGCCAGGGTCGATCAGGACCTTGTGCACGGTCAGGCCGCGGATGGTCATGCCCAGGATTCGCTCGGCGTGATCGTGGGCCTCGTCGGGGGTGCGCGCCAGCTTGACGCCGCCCGCCTTGCCGCGCCCGCCGGTCAGCACCTGGGCTTTGACGACGACGGGGCTGCCCATCTCGCGGGCGATGCGGTATGCCTCATCGGGCGAAGTCGCTATTTTTCCTTTTGGGGTGGGGATTCCAAACTGAGCAAAAATCGTTTTTGATTGGTATTCGTGAAGATTCACCTTATCGAGCCTCCGTCGGGGAATCTACTGAGGACTGCCTTAAGTATAGCACCCGCCAGAGTCGTGGGATAGAAAGGGCCACCCCAGCCGGGCCACCGGGGTAAATTGGCCACGATGCCCCACGCTGAAGCATGGGGCTGAAGCTGCCAAGCCCTACCGGGCTGAGAGCGGCATTTCAGCCCAAAGGGCTTCGTACATTCAGCCCGGTCGCTTCAGCGCCGGGCGAGCCTGACGCGGCGGCGATCCATCCAGTTTGATGCGTTTGCCCTGCCACCCCAGCCGGGCCACCGGGGTAAATTGGCCACGATGCCCCACGCTGAAGCATGGGGCTGAAGCTGCCAAGCCCTACCGGG
>JADZBY010000687.1 GCA_020851855.1 Anaerolineae bacterium | reverse complement strand
TGGAGTCGCAGATCGCCATCGGGCTGGACCTGGCCTTTCCGAGCAACATGCAGCGCTTCGGCGGCGCGCCGGGCCTGCGCTTTTTGCCCGATCAGGTCCTACCGCGCCTGCGCGCCGAAGGTTTTGGCGAGGATACCATCCGTAAGCTGACCGCACAGAACGTTTTGCGCCGCCTGGCGTGGTCCGAGAGGCCCCAGGCAGCGCTGAATGATTGATTGACCGATTGGTCCCTTGTCTCGACACCCTACAGGAGCATCCATGTCCCCCGATCCGAGCTTCTGGAACGCCCGCACCGTTCCGACCATGTATTTCGTCGGCGTCACCACGACCAAGTCGTCCATCATGAAGGTCTTCCCCAAGTGGTCGGAAATCCTGGGCCTGGGCGCGGTCATTGAGGGCTACGATGCCCCGATTCACGGCCCCGCCGAGGTGTACCGCGCCATCACCAACCACATCAAGACCGACCCGCTGTCGATGGGCGCGCTGGTCACCACGCACAAGATCGACCTGCTGACCGCCTGCCGCGACATGTTCGACTACCTCGACCCGAACGCCGAGTTATGCGACGAGGTGTCGTCCATCTCCAAAAAAGATGGGCGTCTGGAAGGCCACGCCATCGACCCGATCAGCTCCGGGCTGGCCTGGGAAGCCTTTGTGCCAAAGGGCTATTGGGGCCAGACCGGCGCGCATGTGCTGTGCCTGGGCGCGGGCGGCTCGGCCATCGCCATCAGCGCCTATCTCTCGCGCCAGAAGGACAAGGCGGACCGGCCTGCCAAGTTCATCACCATCAACCGCAGCCTGCCGCGCCTGGAAAACCTGAAACGTATCAACGAGTCGCTCAACACGGACATCGAGTACGAGTACATCCACAACCAGGACCCGAAAGTCAACGATGAGTACATCGGCAAGCTGCCGCCCGGCTCGATGGTCATCAACGCGACGGGCATGGGCAAGGACACGCCCGGCTCGCCCGTGACCGACAACTGTCCGTGGCCGCAGAACGGCTACGTCTGGGAGCTGAACTATCGCGGCGAGCTGGACTTCATGCACCAGGCCGAAGCGCAGAAGGAAGCCCGGAACCTGACCATCGAGGATGGCTGGGTGTATTTCCTGCACGGCTGGACGCAGGTCATCGCCAAGGTCTTCCACCTCGACCTGACGCCGGAATTGTTCAAGAAGCTGGATGAAGCCGCGTCGTCGATCCGGCGCTGAGAGGGGAGCGTGCGCATATGGCTCGTTTTGACCGTCTAACGTTCTTCAATGCGGTGCTGGCCGACGGCCTGATCCCGCTCTTTTACAATCCCAACCCGGAGACGGCGCGCCATGTGGCGGTGGCGCTGTCGAAGGCAGGCGTGCGCGCGCTGGAGTTCACCAACCGGGGCGATTTCGCCATCGAGGTGTTCAGCGCGCTCGTCCAGGAGTGCGCCAGGGCCGCGCCGGACCTGATCATCGGCGTGGGCACGGTCGAGGATGCGCCGACTGCCGCCCTGTATCTGGCCCACGGCGCGAATTTCGTCGTCGGGCCGTCCTTCAATGCGGACACGGCGCGCCTGTGTAACCGCCGAAAGGTGGCCTACATCCCCGGCTGCGCCACCATCACCGAGATCGCCACCGCCGAGGAATACGGCGCGGAGATCGTCAAGCTCTTCCCCGGCGAGACGACGGGCGGGCCGGAGTTCGTCAAGGCCGTGCTCGCGCCGCGCCCGTGGACGCGCCTTTTGCCCACCGGCGGCGTGAAGCCGGAGTTGGACAACTTGCGGCCCTGGTTCCGCGCGGGAGTGGCCGCCGTGGGCATGGGCAGCCAGCTGGTCAAAGGAGACTGGCTCAAGGCGGGCGACTGGGACTCGATCACGGAGACCACGCGCGCCGCACTGGACATGATCCGCACCGTGCGGTCGGAGAAGAAGTAACGTCATCCTCGCCCCATGGCGGACAACGCAGGCGTTGTCCCTACGGGATCACCGCGTAGGGATGAGGCCTGCCTCGTCCGCCCCTGTCCTGACCAACGACTACGAATACGCCCTGACTCCACGCCAACGCTCGCCTCACGTCCCCCCCGCGTTCACCCCGTGCTGCCACAGGCGGCGCGCGCCAATGATATAATTGCTTGTGATCACGGCATGTGCAGGGGTACAACGGGCGCGATGCGTAAGGCACTCGTCACTGGGGCAAACGGCTTTCTCGGCTCGGCGCTGGCCACGCGCCTGCTCGACGATGGCGTCTCTGTGCGGGCGATGTGCCGGTCCGGCCACAAGGGCGCGCACCTGGCCGACGCCGGCGCAGAAGTCACCGCGGGCGATGTGCAGGACGCCGAACGCCTTGCCCATCTGGCGCGGGGCTGCGACGTCGTGTTCCACGTGGCGGCGGCGTCGGTCGGCGCGGCGCGCACGTATAACGTGAACGTGCTCGGTACGCGCAACGCCATCCGGGCGGCTGCTGAGGCCGGTGCGGCGCGCTTCGTGCATGTCAGCACGGTGGCGGTGTACGGCTTCGGCGTCGAAGGGCGCGTTGACGAATCGCACCCGCAGACGCCTTCTGCCCACGATTTTTACCAGCAGAGCAAGTCGCTCGGCGAGGCGGCGATGTGGGCCGAAGCGCGCCGGCTGGGCATCCCGGCCAGCAGCGTGCGCCCGGCGTTCATCTACGGGCCGGGATCGAATTTCTGGTCGCGCCGGTTGTACGATCTGGCGGCGCATTTCGCCGCGCCGCTCATTGACGATGGATCGAGCCACGCGCACCCGGTTTACGTGGATGACGTGGTCGACCTGCTGGTGACGTGTGCGACGCATCCCGACGCGCCGGGCAGCGCATTCCACGCCGCGCCCGATCCGGCCCCGACTTGGGCGGAATATCTCGGCCACTACATGCGCATGGCGGGCCGCGATGCGGTCGTGCGCGTGCCGATCGAGACGCTGAGCGCGCTTGGCCCGGCGGCGGCGCTCGTCTCGCGGCTGCGCGGCAATCCGTTTGATCTGGCCGGGTTCTTGCGCTTCATGGGCCACCGTGCGACGTTTTCCATGGCGCGCGCGGCGGAACAATTGGGCTGGCGTCCGCGTTATACACTCGATGAGGGCATGGCGCTAACCGAGCCGTGGCTGAGGGAAGTCTCTACAGGAAGGCGGATGGGCGTATGAGGAACGTTTTAACGTCATGGCGTCGTGGCAAGGGCGCGTGGATCGGCCTGTTTGTGCTGGCCATGCTGGCGCTCGGCGCGCTGGCCTGCAACCTGAGCGCCGCGCCGCCCACACCCACACCGCGCCCGCTGCTGCCCACGGCGACGCCGTTCACGCTGCCGACGGCCACGCCCGCCTTCCAGTTTCCGACGCTCACGCCGCGCCCGATCGTGCCGACCAGCCCGCCGGTGATCGTCACACCCTGCACGCAGCGGCAGGATTGGACCTTTATCTACACCGTGCAGACGGGCGATTATCTGGCGTCCATCGCCAACCGCGCCGGGACCACGGTGAACGAGGTCACGGCGGCCAACTGCCTGGCCAACCCGAACTTCATCGCCGTTGGGCAGCGCCTGCGCCTGCCGCGCCAGCCCGTCCCGCCCAGCCCGACGCCCAACCTGACGCCGGGCGCGGCCACCTGGACGCCGATTCCAGGCGGTGTGCCGACCATTCAGGGCTTGCGCGTCGATCCGTCCATCCCCGGCGTGGGCAATTCGATCCAGATCGGCATCGGGCAGGTGCAGATCAGCGCCGTGAATGTGACGAACGCCGTGCGGGTCACGTTCTACATCGCCAACACCGGCCAGAATCCGACCGTGTTGGGCGATGACACCGACGCGCGCGACGGTTGGGCTGTGCCGTATACCAACCTGAGCAGCTCGCTCAACGCGCAAATCTGGGCCATCGCCACGAGCGCCACCGGCCAGACGGCGCAGACGCCTTCCTATGCGCTCGTCTTTGCCGCGAACACCGCGCCGACGATTGGCGCGCTGAGCATCTCGCCCTCGACCACGAACCCGGACGGCTCGCTTGGCATCCGGCCCGGCCAGCTCACCGTGTCGGCGGCGGGCGTGCAAAATGCCACGCGCGTGCAGTTCTTCTTTGCGCCGAACATCACCGGCGCGCAGCCGCAGATGATCGGGGAAACGGCGACGGTTATCGGCGGGACGGCGGCGGTGCTGTGGCCGGTGTCCGGGCCGCCGTCGGGCGTGACCACGGGCCTGATCTGGGCCATCGCCAGCAACGCGGCAGGCCAGACGGCGTACACCGCCAGCACGCCGGTCACGTTCCTGCAATGACGGGCGCGCAATGACCGCCGCCGTCACAGTGGCCCTGATCGCCGGGATCGTGATCCTGGTGGTCGGGGCCGCGCTCTGGTATCTGCTGATCACGACGGAAGGCGTGTACCTGGGGCGGCGCGTGGTGGTCTGGCTGTACGACCTGTACGCGCGCCGCTATGACCGGATCAAGAACTTCGACGCCGACTGGGAAGCGCTCATGCTGGCGCGGCCCATTCTCAGGACGCTGGGGGCCGTCGAGCGCCCGTTGATCCTCGACGTGGCCACCGGGACGGCGCGCCTGCCGCTCACGCTGCTGGCCGAGGACGACTTTCGCGGGTATGTCATCGGCCTGGACTTCAGCCGCCAGATGCTGGGCGTGGCCGCCGAAAAGCTCGCCCAAACGGAGCGCGCGGAGCGGGTGACGCTCGTCTACCAGCCCGCCGAAGCGCTGCCCTTCCCGGATGGGACTTTCGACGCCGTCGCCTGCCTGGAAGCCCTGGAGTTCACGCCCAACCCGGACGCCGTGATTGCGGAGCTGGTGCGCGTGCTGCGGCCCGGTGGGCTGCTGCTGCTCACAAACCGCAAAGGGACCGGCGCACGCCTGATGCCGGGCAAGACGCAGCCGGGCAAGGCGCTCGTTGAGAAGCTCCGGGCGAAATTCGGGCTGGTGGACGTGTCGCTGGACATCTGGCAGGTGGATTACGAGCAAGTCTGGGCGTTCCGGCCCGGCAAGCTCGCCCCGGCGCTGGATGGCGAAGACGATTTCGCCCTGGAGCGTATCCTGCGCTGCGTCGAGTGCGGCGTGGTGGACATGATCCCCGTCGCGGCAGGATTCGTATGTGGGCAATGCGAGGCGCGCACGCCGGTGGGCGCGGATGGCGTGGTCGAGGCGGCGAATGTGAGTCGGAACATGGCAACTGCCCACGACGCACGCTAGAATCTCCCGCAAACACACCCTGTACAGATTTGCCTAACACAGAACTGATGTATCGTTGGATCAAACGCGCATCGGAGCCGTCACCGTAATGCCCGTTTATGCGCGGAGTATTGGCCATGTTTCGACGCCTGAGAGCCAGCCTGATGCGGCGCTTCCCGTGGCTGCAAGCGCAGCACCCTGTCGCGCTGCGTGACGCCCACTGGATGCAGCAAGACCCGCCCCGTTTCATCCGCCGCCTGACCAACCCCTGGACGATGCTCGGCTATGCGGCCATGATTCACGGCGCGCTGTTTGTGCTGTCCATGCTTGTGTACAACATGATGAACCCGTCCGTCTCGGCGGCGATGATGCCCGTGCTCTCGCCGTTCCTGACGCCCTTTGGCACGCCGCTGGCGACGGGGATGCTGGCCTCGGTGCTGTATTGGGCTATGCTGATCGGCATCTGCAACCACGCCTCGCGCAGCATTGCCCGCGAGCGCGAGGCAGGCACGCTGGGCGTGCTGCTGTTGACGCCGTTCCCGCGCCACGAGGTGATGCTGGCCAAGCTGGCCGTCGTGTGGCGGACGTGGATGCCGGTCTTGCGCACGCTGACGGTGATCCGGCTGGTGGCGCTGCTGATTATCCCCATCGCCATCGCCAGCCAGCAGACGCGCGAGGTGAGCATCGTGCAGGCGCTCGACGTAGCCGGCGTGCTGATCTTCCTGGCGCAGCCCTTTGCAGAGGCGTTTCTGGCGCTTGGCGTGAGTGCGCTGGCCGCCATGCTGGCGCGTGATGGCCTGTGGGCGCGCGCCGGGGCGTATGCGGCCACGTTTCTGGCGGTGGGCGGGCTGAACGGCCTGACGGCGGGCTGGCTGACCTTCACCGCGCCGACGGGCGCGCTGGCCGGGCTGCTCGTGCCGCTCGGCCACTGGACGCCGCTCGTCGCCACGGCGTTTCCGCCCTTTGGGCGCGCCGATTACCTGGTGCAGACGGTGGCGCTGGCGCTGGGGCTGGTGATCATCCCCATCCTGCTCGGCATACTGGCGCTGCGCGGCGTCAACCGGCGGCTGGCGCTGGCCGCGTAAGGCGCGACAACCGCATCACTTGCCCAGCCGGTCCGGCGGCGGATGCAGGGCCAGCCATTCGGGCCGCAGCACGCCCATGAAGAGCATGTCGTGGCGCTGGCCGTCGCGGAACAATACGCTGCGCATCCGCCCCTCGTGTTTGAAGCCCACTTTCTCGTACACGTGGATGGCGCGCGGGTTGTACGAGAACACGCTCAGGCTGACGCGATACAGGTTCAGCTCGTAGAAGGCGTAATTGAGCGCCAGTTCCATGGCGTCTGTGCCGTAGCCCTTGCCCCGGTACGCCGGTTCCCCGATGCTGATGCCCAGCCAGCACACCTGGTTGGGCCAATCGACTTCCAGGTCAAGCGCCCCGATCAGCGCGTCGTCGGCCAGTGTGCGCAGCGCGAACGAGAAGACGCGCCAGGCGTCGGCTTGATCGGGCGGCGGCCAGTAGCCCGGATGAACGGGCCGGACCACGCCCATGTTCGCCAGCCGCGACCCTTCGGCGTCGGCGGTCCAGCGGGCAAAGGCGGCCAGCGCCTCGGCGTCTACCGGCGCAAAGCGCACCAGCTTTCCGGCAAAGAGCGTCGTTTGCGCGCTATCGTCAGCAGTCGTCATTGCCCCTCGCCCTGTGCGCGGCGCTGCTCCCATTCAGTGCGCAAGATGCCCATCAGGACCTCGTCATAGCGCCTGCCGTCGCGGTGGATGGCCTCGCGGCGCATGCCTTCCCGCACAAAGCCGACCTTCTCGTAGGTCCGGATGGCGCGCGCATTGTAGCTGATCACGGAGAGGCCCACGCGGTGCAGGTTGAGTTCGCGGAAGGCGTAACCGACCGCCAGAGCGAGCGCGTCCGAGCCGTAGCCTTTGCCGCGATAGTCCGGCTCGCCAATGCCGATGGCTAGCACCGCCGATCCATTGCTCCACTTGATGTTGAAGAGCGCCACGAAGCCGATGAGCTTGTCGTCGGCCAGCGTGCGAATACGGAACTCGACATTATTCGGCGCGCCCTCTCTGCGCGGTAGGTTGAACTGCTCCGCCGCCATCGGGCGCACCGGGTCATCGTCGAGATGGCGCATGTACTCCGGGTCGGCGCTCCACCGGGCAAAGGCGGCCTTCTCGTCCTCGCTCGGCGCGGCCAGCCGCACCAGTCGCCCGGCGAGCAGGTCCGTATTCCAGAGAGTCGTGGTCTGCGTCAGATGATGCATGGCATTCCGTCGCCCGTTAACCGGTCGCCTGCGCCGGGCCGGACTCGCCTGCGTCCAGTTTTTCCAGCGCGTTCTCAATCTGTTCCGCCCGCGCGCCGAGCGATTCCAGCGCCGCCTGCTGCTCGTGGTAGCGCTTGCCGACCGCGCCGAGTTGGCTGAAGACCGGGGCGAGAATCTGCTGGCCATACTGTACCAGCCGGTAGCGCTCGTCGGTGGTCAGGCGGGCCAGCGCGCCCCGGTAGGTGTCCCCAAATTCCTGTACTTTCGCCTCGAGCTTCTTCTTGGCGTCCGCGACGGACTTGCGCCAGTAGCGGAAGGCCAGCCCACCGCCGATGGCGATGGCCGGCACGCCCACGACGAGGCCGAGCACGGCGAGAGGCGGGATCGCGCCGGGAGCCGCCGCGCCCGCCAGCGACAGGATCACGGCAATCGCGCCGCCCGTGCCGCTCACGGCGCTGTAGGTGAAGCCGCGCACGTTCTCGTCAAATTGCGCCTCGATGTCCTGGATCAGCCGGTTGTCGGTGTACGAGCGCAACTCGATATTCGCCAGTGTGAGCGCCTGTTGCAGCGCCGCGCGCTGGTCGGCATAGTCGGCGGCGTCCATCCCGCTCGATTCTTCCCGCAACAGCGCATCGAGCTTGCTCAACCGCTCCAGCACGTTGCGCCAGTAGGCCCGCGAGCCGTCCACCAGGGCGTTTACGTAGTGTTCCTGCGCGCTGGAAATGCGCTGCGGCGCGTCGCCGAGCACAGTGCGCGTGAAATCGGCGGCCAGTTTGTCACGATCCATGCCACGCAGCGCCGCCCGCACGACGTTGATGTTGTCGTCGATGAACTTCATGCCGCGCGCGCGCACGCCTTCCAGCACGGAGACGACTTCCGCGACGGCGGCGGTCAGCTGCCGGTCGAGGTCCTTCGCCTGTTGCTCGATTTCGCCCTGAAGCGCCTCGGCGGCGTCGCGGTCATGCCCGATCAGGTCCAGGCGCGACTGCACCACGCTCCGGTAGCGGGCCAGGATCGAGCGCAGCAGGTCCAGCCGCGTGGCGAGCTTCTGCCGCGCGGGCGGAACCTGGGCGAACACGTCGCGCAGGTAGGCGCGCACGGCGGCCATGCCAAAGTCGTTCGCCTCGGACGGCGGCGAATCGTGCTGCAAACTGCCCGGCGGCGCAAAACTGCCGCGCGACGGCGACGTGTTCTGCAGCGCGCGCCGCGCCGCGACCATAAAAATGGGCGGCTTCAGGTTCAGAAGCTGGTCAAGCTGCTGCTGCACAAAGCGGCGGACTTCGCTCTGCTCTTTCGGGTCGAGCAGGTCCACCTGGTTGACGATGACCACGATCTTCTTGCCGTAACTGCGCGCCAGCTCAAGATACAGGCGCTCGGTATCGGCAAAGGCGCGCTTGGCGGATAGCAGGAAGATGACGAGATCGCTGCGGTGCAGGAACGACTTGGCGATCTGCTCGTGTTTCTGGAACACCGAGCCTGTGCCGGGCGTGTCCACGATGGCGATGCCCTCGCCGCCGGTGTGGGGATGCGTCCACTCGCGCACGGCGTTGTCGCGCACAGCCACCTGCTTGCCGGGGCCGGGCGCGTAACGGATCAATTCGATGGCGTCTGTGGTCGGCGTGATGCCCATCGGCAGGAGCGGCTCGCCCAGGAGCGCGTTGATGAACGTCGATTTGCCCGCGTTGAACTCCCCGATGATCGTCACCAGCAGGAACATGTCGCGCAGGTCGTTCGCCGCGTCCATGAGCCGCGCCCGGTCGGCGGGGCCGTCCGGCGGGATACGGGCGATATGCTCCCCGGCCTCGACCAGCAGACGCACGGCCTGTTCGCGCCATTCCGCGATGGGGCCGTGCAGCATCGCGCCGGAGCCGGGTCCAGCGCCCGGCGCGCTCGTTTCCGTGGCAGAAGATTCCATTACGACTCCAATTTCCTATCGCAACGTGCCCAGTTCGGCCTCGAGGGCGGTCAGCGCGCGCTCGTGGCCCGCCAATTCGGACTTCACCACATCCGATTGTGCGACCTGGGCATCGACCATGCGCATGAACGGCGCGACGGCGTCCTGTCGAAGCTGCCGCCCATAAGCGACTTGCTCCGTCGCCGCCTTGCCGAGCGTGTCCAGATAGCTCGTCTTCACCGCCTGCATCCGCCGCCCGTGCGCTGCCGCCATGAGCGCGCCGCGCACCGGCATCACCGCCAGCCCACCGAAGATGAGCGCGATCATGGCGAACATGAGCAGCGCCCACGCGCCCGCGTCGCCGCCGCCCGTGGTGACAGCCAGGAAGAACAAGATGCCGACCGCCACGACGATGAACAGGTATACGCCCAGCGTCACCACCGAGTTGCGCACGCTGCGGTCGATGCGCTGGAACTCCGTGGTGCGGGCGCTCTCCAGCGTCTGATCGAGCGGCTCGCGCACCTTTTTGAGGATGTTCCGGTCATAACTGGCGGGCGGCTCCAGGCGGCCAATGACCTTGTCGCGCAGCCCGCCGGGCAGGCGCTCCATCTCGCGGCGCGTGTACTGGACCAGATCGTCCACATCCTTCACGTCGCGGCCTTCGAGGCGCGGGCCGAGCCGGTCCACGGTGGGGCCGATATTGGCCAGCGGTTCATCGACCTTGAACTGCTCAAAGGCCGTCTTGGCCGGCGTCTGGCGGCCCAGGCGGCGGAAAAACCGGCCCACCCCGATCGTTTCGGTCAGCCCACCAAAGGCCAGGGACAATGCCCGCGACCAGTTGAACACATCGCGGATGGCGTCCTGCCCACGCCGCGACGATTCAGAGAAGGTGCGGTCGATCTCTTCCAGGACGGCGCGCACTACACCCTCTTGGTCGCGCACGGCGCTATCGATCTGGCCGCGCACATTCTGCGCCGCGCGGCGGTATTCGGCCAGCGCGTCCTGCTGCTCGCGCACACGGGCGTTGGCGGCGGCCAGCACATTGCGTGCGATTTGCAGGGGCGTCTCCAGCTTTTGCCGGACGCGCTCGGCGTCACTCAGGGCGCTGTTCACGAAGCGCTCGACCTGCGCAAAGCCGCTCTTTGCCCAAAGCTCTTCGTTGCGGTCCGGCCCGCGCCCGGCCTGCATGGCCCACTGCGCCGACAGCATCCACACGTCCGGCGGTGTGCCCAATGCGGCGCGGCCCTGTTCGGCCACGAAGTCGCGGATGCGCTGCTGATCGTCCGGCTCCAAGAGGTCGATCTGGTTGACGACGACGATCACACGCTTGCCGTAATCCCGCAGCGCGCCCAGGTTCGCTACGTTGCTGGCGGACATGGCCTGCGTGGCCAGCATGACCATCAGGACCAGGTCGGCGCGGTGCAGAAAGCGGCGCGTCATCTCGTCGTGGCCCTTGAACACCGAGTCGAGGCCTGGCGTATCGACCAGGCTGACCCGTTCCAGGAGTGGGCTGGGGTGGAACACGGTGTCCACCTCGCCGCCGCCAAGCTGCTGCGAGGCCGGGCCGTGGCGCAGGATGACGATCTTGCTCGTGGTGGGTGTTGCGCCCGTGGGCAGAACCGGCTCTCCGATCAGGGCGTTGATCAGGCTCGATTTGCCCGTGTTAAAGGGGCCGATGAGCACGATCAGGTACGGGTGGTCGGCGTGGAACAGGGCGTCGCGCGCCTGCCCCATCTGCTCGGCGGGCAGGCCGTCGACTTTGCCCAGCGTATCCAGAAAGGCGGAGAGCGTCTCAAATTCCTTGCGCCGCAGGTTCTCATAGCGGGTGAGCAGGCTCGGTTTTTCGCTGACCAGTACGGGACTCACGCTGATCCATGTTC
>JADZBY010000686.1 GCA_020851855.1 Anaerolineae bacterium | reverse complement strand
GCGCGCATGATGTACGGCGTCTCGTCGCGCCCGGTCAGGACCAGGACGCGCACCTTGGGGCTGACCTTCTTGATCTCCGGCAGGGCGTCCAGGCCGCTCATGTTCGGCATGTTTAGGTCGAGCAGGATCACGTCGGGTTGGTGCTGTTCGGCGAGCGCAATCGCCTCGCGCCCGTCGGACGCCTCGCCCACGACGGCAATGTCGCCCGCCAGCTCCAGGTAGGCGGCCAGCGGCGCACGCAGCGACGGGTGATCGTCGGCCAGCACCACGCGAATCTGAGGCCGCCTGCTGACGGCGGGCGCGGGTGTGCTGCTGGTCGGGGATTCGCGCGTATCGGCGGCGGCATTGGCCAGCGCCGCCGCCATCGCTGCGGCGGTCTGGTAGCGGTTGTCGGGATTCTTCTCCAACGCCCGCAAAATGACGCTGTCCAGCCAGGCCGGGATGCTCTTCACCAGCTGGCGCGGCGGCACAGGCTGCTTGTTCACCTGCTGAATCAGAATGGCGCTGATGTCGTCGGAGTCAAACGGCAATTGCCCGGTCAATAGCTCGTAGAGCACGATGCCCAGCGAGTACAGGTCGGTGCGCGGATCGAGCGGCTTGCCCTGCGCCTGTTCGGGCGACAGGTACGCGGGCGTGCCGATGATCGAGCCGGCGGCGGTCAGGCGCTTTTGGCTGCCGTCTACCGGGATGGCCAGGCCGAAGTCCATGATCTTGATCAGCGCGTTCGCTTCGTCGGTGACGTAGATGTTCGCCGGTTTGATGTCGCGGTGAATGAGGCCGGCGCGGTGCGCGTAGTCCAGCGCCAGGCAGATTTGCTGGCCGAGCCGGGCGGCGATCTCGGACGTGGATGGGATGAGATCGTACAGCGGCTTGCCCTCGACCAGCTCCACGACGATGTAATTCGTGTCGCGGTCGCGGCCCACGTCGTAAACCATCATGATGCCCGGATGGTTGAGCTTGGCGGCGGCCAGCGCTTCCTGCTCAAAACGCTGGCGGGTGGTCGCGTGCACGTGGGGGAGCAGCACCTTGAGCGCCACACGCCGCTTCAGGCGGGTGTCCATGGCGCGGTACACTGTGGCCGTTGCGCCTTCCCCAACCGTTTCTTCGACCAGGTAGCGATCGCCAAGCTTCTGACCGATGAGCATGGGCATACCCGCCTCACATGCAGCGCGAATGCGTCGAGAGGGAACGATGTTCTGCGGCTAGTGTACTGGAACTGGCACGGCGGAGCAAGCCACGCGGGGGCGCTTGGCCCTATAATCTATAGCAGAGTGTCTGCCGCGCTCGCAAGGCTGGATTTGCCCTTGTCGTGCACGAACGAACGTTCTATAATAAGGGCCTTTCCGCGCTGATCCAGCCCGCCCCAAGCGGCCTGGCGGCATGGTCATCGGCAGGTACGGCACAGAACAGGACAGGCAAAGATGGGCTTTCAGCAAACGATCATCATCGGCAACGTGGGCCGCGACCCGGAGTTTCGCTACACGCCGCAAGGCACTGCCATGTGCAAATTCAGCGTCGCGGTGAGCCGGGTATCGGGCACGGGCGAGAACCGCAAGGAAAAAACGACGTGGTTCAGCGTCACGGCCTGGGAGCGGCGCGCCGAGACGCTCAGCCAGTACGTGAAGAAGGGCATGAAGATCATGATCATCGGCGAGGTCAGCGCCAGCGCATACCTGGGCAAGCAGAACAACGAGCCGATGGCCTCGCTTGATCTGACGGTGCGTGATTTCCAGTTCCTGGATAGCCGTGGGGCCGGCGAGGGCGGCGCGATGCCCGCCGAAGCGAGCCACGGCGGCGACGAGGACAGCGGCGACCTGCCCTTCTGAGGGAGAGTAGTAACGACGCAACCGATCTGGGGTGGAATTGAACGGAAATGACCTGATAGATATGGGCTTCCCCAGGGGGAAAGCCATCGGCCTGGCGCTGGCGGCTGCACAGGCAGCGGCGCAGAATGGCGACGAACCACAGACCATCCGCGCGGCGCTGCAAGCCGTGCTCAACGCGCCATCTGCGCACGCCGACGATGCCGTGTACGGGCAGATCGCCGGTTTCCTGGTGGGCCAGAACAAGCCGGACGCGGCCTACCGCCTGGATCACTACGCACCGTACCGCATCTGGGGCAAAGCGCAGATCGAGCAGGGCGCGCTGACGCAGATGGAGCACGCCGTGCGGCTGCCGGTGAGCATTCGCGGCGCACTGATGCCCGATGCGCACCAGGGCTACGGCCTGCCCATCGGCGGTGTGCTGGCCACACACAACGCCGTCATCCCCTACGCAGTCGGCGTGGACATCGCCTGCCGGATGCGCATGACCATCTTCGACGCATCGCCGCACGTGCTGGAGCAGAAGCGCGACAAGTTCCGCAAAGCGATTGAGGCCAATACGCGCTTCGGGACGGGCGAAACGTGGGACACGCCGCGCCAGCACCCGGTCATGGACGATCCGGCGTGGCGCGAGCATCCCGTGGCGCGGCAGTTCAAAGACACCGCCTGGAAACAGCTTGGCACAAGCGGATCGGGCAACCACTTCGTCGAGTTCGGCTCGCTGGACGTGCGCGAGGCTATTCCCGTGGGCGATGCCGTCATCGAGCCGGGCAAATACCTGGCGCTGCTCAGCCACAGCGGCAGCCGCCGCCTGGGCTACGAGATGGCCAACCACTACACGCAGATCGCCATGAACAGCCGGAAAGCGCTGCCCAAAGATTACCTGCACCTTGCCTGGCTCGACCTGGACGGCTCGGCGGGCGCGGAATACTGGGCGGCCATGACGCTGGCCGGGAAGTATGCCAGCGCCAACCACGCCATCATCCACCGCCAGATCGTCGACTCGCTGCGCTTTGACGTGCTGGGCAGCGTGGAGAACCACCACAACTTTGCCTGGAAAGAGATGGTGGACGGCGTCGAGGCCATCGTGCACCGCAAAGGCGCGACGCCTGCCGGGAAGGGCATTCTTGGCGTGATTCCGGGCAGCATGAGCGCGCCGGGCTTCCTGGTGCGCGGCAAGGGATTGCCCGAATCGATCAACAGCGCGGCGCACGGCGCGGGCCGCCGCATGAGCCGTGGCGAAGCGCTCAAACGTTACGAGTGGCCCATCATCCACCGCAAGCTGAAGGCGGAAGGCGTCGAATTGCTGTCCGGCGGGCTGGACGAAGCGCCCGGCGCGTACAAGGATATCCGCGTTGTGATGGCCGAACAGGCCGATCTGGTGGACATCCTGGCCGAGTTCCAGCCGCGACTGGTCAAGATGGACCCTGGCGGCAAGAAGCCAGGCTACTTCCGCGAGGACTGACGCGAGGACTGACGCCGCCGGAGTAAGCACGTGACCGGAACGCCCACCATCCACCGCCCGCCAGCGACGATCCGCACGCTTCTCGTGCTGCTGATCGGGCTGGCGGCCTTGATTCATCCGCCTGTGAATGGCGCACTGGCCCAGGGCGAGCCGCAGCGCATTGCCTATGGCGAGACGGTGCAGGGCACATTCGCGCCCGAACGCGCTGCGTTATACCGTTTCGAGGCGGCGCGCGGCGATCAGGTGCGCATCACGCTGGATGCCGCGCCGGGCAGCGCGCTCGATCCGCTGATCGTCCTGCTCGACGGTGGGCAGAACGCCGTGCTGGCCATCGCGCACGGCGACGGCGGCAGTACGGCCCGACTGCGCTTCACGGTGCGGCGCGCCGGGCCGTACATCATCCGCGTGGCCAGCGCTGTGGCCCCTGAAGGCGCGTTCACCCTGGCGCTGGCCCTGGAGAACTCGCGCGCCACGCCCACGCCGGGCATCGCCGTGTCGGATACGCTGCTGACGCCGGGTGTGCCGGTGACGGGCAGCATCGACGCCGAAGATATGCGGCAGGTGTACCTGGTCGATGGCCGCGCCGGGCAGCAGTTGCGAATCCGGCTGGACGCGGCGACCGGCTCGGCGCTCGATCCGATGCTCGTGCTGCTCGATCCGGGCGGCGCGCCGCTCGCGGAAAACGACGATAGCGCGTTCGGCTACGTCAATGCCCGGCTGGACTACACGCTGCTGCGCAGCGGGCGGTACGTCATCGTCGCCACACGTTCGGATGCCGGGCGGGCCGACAGCGCGGGCGATTTCACACTGCGCGTGGACATCGCGCAGGCCGAAGCGGCCACCGCCACGCCGGAGCCAACGGGCCGCCCGGACGTGACGCCCATCCGTTATGGCAGCCGGGTGCGCGGCGAGATCGACGACGAGGCTGCGCTCGTGTTCTACGGCTTTCAGGGCAGCCCCGGCGATGTGATCCGCGTTGAGATGCGCGCGGTGGGCGGGAGCGCGCTTCAGCCACGGCTGTACCTCTACGATTACAGCGGCGCGCCGGCGCTCGTCGCGGACAGCCTGGCGGGGGAATCGGGCGGCGATGCCGGGCAGGCGGTTCTAAATGGCGTGACTCTGCTCAGCGCGGGGCCATACGTGATCGTGGCCACGCGGCGCGGCGCATTGGACGGCGCTACGGTCGGCGCGTTTGAGATGGCGCTAATGGGTCCGTCCACGGTGGGCGAATAACGGGCGCGAAATTCTTGTGAATTCTCACTCCCGCTGCGACGATTCGGGGTATGATCAGGTCGGCGTGGGACGAAGGGCGGCGGGGCAACCATGAAGTGTGGGCGGTGTTCAGCGGACATAGCGCCGGGGCAGCGTGTCTGCCTTCAGTGCGGCGCAATTCTTGAGGCCGATCCGTCCAGCACGGTGGCGATTCGGTTTGACCTGCTGCGCGCGAAACGGGCGCGCAGTAACCAGCCGGAAGCCGCCGATCCCGCGCCCGAACAGAGCTTGATCCTTCAGATTCGCGGCCTGCAACGTAAGCTCAGCCTGCATCACGTGCAGAATCTCGTGGTGGGACGGGCGGATCCGGGCAGCGGCTTCTATCCCGATTTTGACCTGGGGCCGTTCGGGGCAGAACAGCGCGGCGTGTCCCGCCAGCATTTGATGCTGAACTATGCCAACGGAATCCTGACCGTCACCGACCTGGACAGCGCCAACGGCACGCGCCTCAACGGGCAGGCGCTCCAGGCGCTCCGCCCCTACCCGGTCAACGACGGCGACGAGTTGATCCTCGGCCAGCTTGCCATCGGCGTGCGGTACGGGACGTAACGCCAGCGGGATTCAAAGGCTGGTATGAACGCGGAGCCTCACCCCCTGGCCCCCTCTCCACGCGGAGTACCGCGTAGAGAGGGGGAAACGGCGTGGGCTTGCTCCCCTCTCTATGCCTACCAT
>JADZBY010000685.1 GCA_020851855.1 Anaerolineae bacterium | reverse complement strand
GCGCAGAATTTCGGCGGCAAGGCGCATTTCCTGCTCGCCCCGGTCATGGTTGGCTCGAATACGCTGCACGATCTGCTGCTCAAAGACCCGGCCATCCAGCCCGTGGTAGAGAAATGGGAAGAGCTGACGCTGGTGTGCTTCGGCATCGGCGCGCTGCCGCCCGTGCCGGGCATGGTGGTGTACCTGGGCGAAGAGAACGTGTCGGCGTTCCGTGGTATGGGCGCGGTGGGCGACGTGTGCGCGCACTATTTCGACGCCGAGGGCGATTTTATCGATACCGGCGTGGCCGAGCGGCTCATCGGCGTCGGCGTGCGCCAGTTGCGCCGGGCGCGTACCCGTGTCGCAGTCGCCAGCGGGGTGGAGCGCGCTGAGGCCGTCGCGGGCGCATTGCGCACCGGGCTGGTGTCCACACTGATCGTGGATGCCCAACTTGCGGCGGCGGTGCTCGATCTGCTGGAAGGGTGAATCCGGCGCGGAGATGCGGGCGGGCGCGTCGCGACGCGCCCCTACAGCTGACGATTCTCTCAGCCAATCGCCCAGATCGGGTAGGGGCGGCTCGTGAGCCGCCCGCAATACCCTTACGCCAGTTTTACCGCCGCGCAGGCGCAGGTTGGGCCACAGTGCGCCGCTTGTAGCGCGACTTCTGCGCGTCGATGATCAGCGCCACGAGGATGATCAACCCGCGCACGGCGTCCACCCAGTACGGGCTGACGTCGATCAGGTTCAGCGCGTTGTTGATCATGGCCAGGAACAGCACCCCGGCCAATGCGCCCCACAGCGACCCTTCACCGCCCTTCAGGCTGATCCCGCCGATGACCGCCGCCGCCATCACGTCCAGCGTCAGGCCGACGCCCAGGTTCGGGATGGACGCCTCGAGCTTGCCGAGCAGCATCCAGCCAGCCAGCGCCGCCATGAAGCCGCTGACCGTGTACACGATGATCACCGTGCGCACGGAGCTAAAGCCCGCCGCGCGCGCCGCGTCCTCGTTCGCCCCGACTGCCGTCACCTGCCGCCCGAAGCGCGTTCGGCTCATGATGAAAGCAAACAGCACGTACAGCACGAACATGACGACCGGCGCAACCGGCACGCCTGCCACGCGCCCGCCGCCCAGGAAGTTGAAGTCGCGCGGCGTGCCGGGCATGATCGCGCCCTCGCTGATCACGAAGCCGATGCCGCGCAGCACAAGCTGCATCGCCAGCGTGACGATGAAGAAGTTCATCTTCAGGCGCATGATCATGAAACCGTTCAGAAAGCCGACGAAGGCTCCCACCGCCAGGATGAACGGGATCACGATGAACGGGCTAAGCTCCCAGCCGATGCCACCCGCCTGCGCCAGGTCCATGGCGCGGTAGGGCAGCATCAGCCACGCCGCCAACACCACCACCAGAGACACCGTGCCCTCGGCGGACAGGTCAATGCGCCGCGACATGAGACACAACGTCTGACCAATGACCAATACACCCGGCACAGACGCGGTGATCAGGATATTGGCGAGGTTGGACGGCGCGAGATAGTTCGGAATGGCCAGCGTGAACAGGATGAACGTCCCCACCAGCACAAACCAGATGAACCGGTTCAGGACGAACCCGACCCAGTCCCCCTGACGCAGCGCTGGCGCGGGTGTGGTCGGACTAGTTGTTGTCATTGTTCCCGCCTTCCACCGCCATCAGGATGTTTTCCGGCGTCATATCGCCTTTCTCGCGGGTGAATTCGTGCGTCAAACGGCCCTCGTACATGACCAGGATGCGGTCACACATGCCGATCAGCTCGCGCACTTCGGTAGAGACGATCAGCACGGCCACGCCCTGTTTGCTCAGGTCGTTGATGATGTTGAAGATGTCCACTTTGGCCCGCACGTCGATGCCCTGCGTCGGCTCGTGCAGGATGAGCACCGCCGGGCGCGTCGCGGCCAGCCGGGCGAACACCACTTTTTGCTGGTTGCCGCCGCTCAGCAGTTGCGCGCGCTGTTCCTGGCTGGGCGTGACGATGCCAAGCTGCTCGATGTACTTCCCGGTGATGTCGCGCTCGGCGGCGGACGGCACGATGCCCAGCGCGATGGCGATGCGATCCAGCACGGAGAACGTGACGTTCTCGCGTACGGGCCGCAGCCCGATCAGGCCGAAGCGGTGGCGGTCCTGCGGCAGATAGGCGATGCCCTGGGCGAAGGCGTCGCGCGGCGTGCCCGCGTCCAACGGCTGTCCGCTGACCATGACCTTGCCCACGCCGAGCCGTTCCAGCCCGAAGAGCGCTTTGGCCAGAGTCGCCGCGCCGCTCCCGTCCAGGCCGGACAGGCCGACCACCTCGCCGCGCTTGAGGCTCAGGTTGACTTTCTCATACGCGCCGCGCCGCGACAGATTCTCGATGCGGAAGACTTCTTCCGGCTCAATCGTGCTCTCGCGCGAGTATTCCCGGACGTTTTCCCCGACCATCATCTGAATCAGGTCGGTGCGCGAGATGGCCGCCACGTCGCACGTATCCACCACGCGCCCATCGCGCATGACCGTCACGCGGTCGCAGATTTCGAACACCTCTTCGAGATGGTGCGAGATGTAGATGAACGACACGCCTTGCTTCTGAAGGGCGCGCACGAAGCCGAACAGGCGGATGATCTCGCGCCGGGGCAGCGCTGCCGTCGGCTCGTCGAGGATGATCAGCCGCGCGTTGCTGGTGAACAGCGCCCGCGCGATGGCCAGCGCCGTCTGTTCGGCCACGCTCAGCCCTTCGACGCGCAGCCGCACGTTCAATTTCAGGCCAAGCTGCCCCAACCGGCGCTCGGCGTCTGCATACACGTCCCGCCAGTTGACCAGTCCCAGCCGGTTTTTCGGCAGATTGCCGACGAGAATATTCTCCGCGACGCTCAAGGTGCTCAACAGCTTGACCTGCTGCGGCACGTAGGCGATTCCGCCCATGAGCATCGCTTCCGGGTTCAAATCGGTGACCGGCTTGCCGTCGATCTCGATGGAGCCGCTATCCGGCGCGCTGATGCCCATCAGGACGCCCATCAGCGTCGATTTGCCCGCCCCGTTTTTCCCGACTAGCCCGTGCACTTCGCCGCGCCGGACCTCGAAATTGGCGTTGGCCAGCGCTTGCACGCCGGGATACGCCTTGCTGATGTCCGTCATGCGCAGGAAAACATCCCCGGCGGGCGTGGGCGGCGTCTGCTGGCTGAGGACGGGCGCGCCTGCCATTTGCTCAGCTTTCATAGCTTAGCTTCCTGTCTTCAAGGCCAATGGTGGTGTCCGCCAGGGCAAGCTGAGTGGCGACCCGGCGCTGGTAACGCACTCGCAGCGCGTCGATGAAAATGGCAAACAGCAGCAGCAACCCACGGCTGACCTCGATCCAGAACGGCGAGACTTGCAGGATGAGCAGGCCGGTGTCCAGGATCGACCACAGCAGCACGCCGCCGAACGAGCCGAGCACATGTCCGCGCCCGCCGGTGAAGCTGATGCCGCCGATGATGGTCGCCGCGTGGACCACGAAAATCTGGCCATAGCCCAGGTTCGGGATGGCCGTGCCCTGCCGCCCTGCCGCGATCCAGCCCGCCGTGGCCGCGCACACCCCGGCGATCAGGTACACCAGGGTCACGGTGCGTTTGACCTTGATGCCCGCCGCGCGCGCCGCGTCCGAATCCGCGCCGATGGCGTACATGTTGCGGCCAAATTGGGTGTAGCGCGTGTGGATGAAGGCCACCAGGAAGGCGATGATCACGAACACGCCGGAGATGGGGATCACAAGATTGCCGCGCCCGATGTACGCCCAGAAGGGGATATCCGTGACCGGGATGCGCAACAACGGCCCGCCGCCCATCAGGTTAAATTCGGCGGGCAGGCTGATGCTCGTGCCCGGCGAGATGCCCAGCGTCGCGCCGCGCAGGATGAACAGCATGGCTATCGTCACGATCAGGTTGTTGACGCCCACCCGCGTGATCAACGTGCCGTTGAACAGGCCGATGAAGCCGCCGACAATCAGGATGATGCCGACCACGACGAAGACGGGCAGTTGCGTGCCCCAGCCGCCGTCGGCGGGCGCGACGAGCAGCAAACCGGCCAGCATCGCGGTGAACCCGACGGTCGACTCTACCGACAGGTCGAAGTTCCCGGTGATGAACGTATACGACTGGCTCAGCACCAGCATGCCCAGCGCGCCGATGCGGACCAGGATATTGCCAATGTTGGTGGGCGTGAAAAACTTGTCCGAGAGCAGGGAGAAGGCGATAAAAGTAACCAGCACAAACACCCAGATCAGGTTGTCCACGACGACCGAAACGTATCTGTTGGCCCCTGTCTGTGTCATCGTAGCCCTTTCGATGGATTAACTTGTTGCGGCGCGCCGCAGGCATACGTGAAGCCAGGACGGCGACGCGCGCCGCCGTCCTGACCAGCAGAGATACAGAGCGCTTATTCGGCCTGGTTGCCCCACAACGCCGCGTCTTCGACGTTTTCGGGCGTCACGTTCGTCGTGGCGAGGTTCAGCATGAAGCCCGTGTCGGACTTCACGATGGTCGCCGGCGACCACAGTGCGCCTTCTTCAACCACGGTCCCTTCTTCGATGGTCATGCCCTGGAGTTCCATGTTGATCCAGCGCACGATGACGCCGAAGTCGGGCAGCGGTTGGCTGGACGCCTGGTCCGACGTGCCGGCGCGAATCGAGGCCAGCGCATCCGGGCAGCCGTCCACGCCGACCAGGAAGATGTGGCCTTCCTCGCCGCGCGGCTTAAG
>JADZBY010000684.1 GCA_020851855.1 Anaerolineae bacterium | reverse complement strand
CTGGGATTGTCCATCGCGCGCAAGATCGTGGATGCGCACCGTGGTGAGATCAGCGTGGACAGCGCGCCCGGTCAGGGCAGCACCTTCCGCGTCCGCCTTCCCCGTAATCCTGCGTCGCCCGGATAGACCCCACCCTTCCCCGTGGCCGATTCCCGACAGAAACCGGCGCTCCCCTCGTTTCTGGGGATTGACCCGGCGGGCGTTCCTGCGAGAATTAGGCGTGAATGGCGCTGACTGCGGCCCCGCACAACGCGACTGCCCAGCGGGCTGAGAGCGTTCACTCTCCTTCCTACTTCGCACGCCTTCAACGCACGTTCGGCCCGACCGGTTGTACAATGCTTGCAGCGCCAGGCGCGTCTCGGCCCCGAACGCCAATCCGTCAGACTCCACGTCCTATCGCCCTCTGACCCATTGACCCGGTACGGGCGCTGTGCTGCCAATGGCGGCTGGGGAGCCGAGCAAGCGCGGCTATCGTGTCCAAGACAAGGGGCTGTTCGCCGCCGATTGGACCCAGCAAAGGATGTCCATATGAGCAACGTGCACGGAAACCAGAGCGCGACCATCGCCATCCAGACGATGAAACTGAGCAAACGCTATGCGAAAGGGAAACCGCTCGCGTTGAACTCGGTGGACCTGTCCGTCTATCGCGGCGAGATTTTCGGCTATCTTGGCCCGAATGGCGCGGGCAAGACGACGACCATCCGCCTGCTCTTGGACCTGATCCGGCCCGACAGTGGCTCGGCGCACGTCCTGGGCATGGACGCCAACGCGCAGAGCGTCGAGATTCGCAGGCGCATCGGCTTCTTGCCCGGCGAACTGAACCTGTGGGATGGCCTGACCGGCAAGCAGGTGCTCCGTTACCTGGGCGATCTGCGCGGCGGCGTCGACCCGCGCTACGTGAATGAGCTTGTCGAGCGGCTCGGCTTTGACGCCAGCAAGACCGTGCGCAGCTATTCGTCCGGCAACCGGCGCAAACTGGGCCTGATCCTCGCCCTGATGCACCGCCCGGAGTTGCTCATCCTGGACGAGCCGACCAACGGCCTTGACCCGCTCGTGCAGCAGACGTTCCACGAACTGATGCGCGAGGCGCGGGCCGACGGGCGGACGGTGTTTCTCTCGTCGCACATCCTGACCGAGGTGCAGCAGTTGTGCGACCGCGTGGCCATCCTGCGCGACGGCCAAATTCGCGCCACTGAGCGCGTGGCGGACCTGGTGCGCGTTAACTTCCACTGGGTCACGCTGCTCTTCCGGGAGCCGGTGAGCGTTCACATGCTCGCAGGCGTGCCCGGCGTGAGCGACGTGAGCATCGCGAACGGGCCGGACAACGCCTTGCGCTTCCGGCTGACGGGCGACTTTGACCCGGTCCTGCGTGCGGTGAATGACCAATACCTGATCAGCGTACACACCGAAGACCCAACCCTTGAGGAAGTCTTCCTCACCTACTATGGGAACGGCAAGAACAGCCACGCGACTGCACCGGCCCGCGAGTCGGTGAACATGAAAGAGAAGGAGGCCGCGCGATGACCGGCGTCATCTTCCGCGAAACCTTGCGCCGTAACTGGAAAGTGGCCATCGGTCTGGCGATTGCGATGGCGTCCCTGTCGTTCTATGTCGTCGCCGTGTTCAGCGACTCGGACCTGATGAAGCAGTACACCCAGCTTCTCACCTCGATGGGCTGGGCCGTGCAGATGTTTGGCGGCGGCGATGCGGCCTTCACCGCCAGCCCGGCGGGCATGGTCGCCTTCGGGCTGTTCAGCTGGACGATCCTGATTCTGGCGGGCTATGCCGTCGTGGCCGGGCTGAATATCACGTCGAACGAGGAAGAGCGCGGCATCATGGATGTGCTGCTCAGCGCGCCTGTGCCCCGCTGGAAGCTGGTCGCGGAGAAACTGCTTGCCTACCTGGTGGTCATCCTCGTCGCGCTGGTGTTGACCGGCGTGGTGAATGTCCTGCTCGTGCAGTCGTCCCAGACATTGGGCGATGTGTCGCAGGGCGGCGCATCGCTCGCCCGCGTGGCCGAAGGCACGTTCAACATGCTGCCGTCCACGCTGCTGGTGATCGCCTTCACCGCGCTGGTCGCCACGCTGGTGCGCCGCCGCAACACCGCCGCCCTGATCGCCGCGCTGTTCGTCGTCGGCAGTTACCTGATCGACATCGTGGCGCGCACGGCGCAGGCCGGTGAGGGCATCCGCGCCCTGTCGTTCTTCAGGTACTACGACGCCACCACCGCCATGCGCGACGGGCTGGTCTGGGGCAACGTGCTGGGCCTGCTCGCCGTGGCTGTGCTGATGGCCGTCGGCGCGGCGTACTTCTTCCAGCGGCGTGACGTGGGCGTATAGACACGACATATCGCCAACACGTTGCGCTGTCGCACAGCAACGAGGCCGACGCCCTGTGTCGGCCTTTTTTGATTCTGTTTGGCATTTTTATCGACCAAGATTATAGAATCGAACTAATGGTTGAGATTCGTGGAGATTTCTGCAATGACCGACCCTGAGTATCAAGTGCGGACAGTGCGCGGCACGCGCATCACCAATCCGCCGTTGGCGCGTTTCCTGTTCGATGACACGCGCATGGCTCCCGTGTGGCTCATCGTGCGCGTGCTGGTCGGGCTGAACTGGCTTCAGGCGGCGCTGGGCAAGTGGAACAACCCGGCGTGGCGCGACACGGGCGAAGCGCTGCGCGGCTTCTGGCAGAGCGCTGTCGCCATCCCCGAATCGGGCCGCCCGGCCATTGCCTACGATTGGTATCGCGGCTTCATCCAATCGCTGCTGGATGCGGGCGCGTACACCTGGTTTTCGAAGATGATCATGATCGGGGAGACGGCGGTCGGCATCGCGCTCATCCTGGGCGCGTTCACCGGGATCGCGGCCTTCTTTGGCGCGTTCATGAACTGGAACTTCCTGATGGCGGGCACGGCCAGCACCAACCCGCTGATGTTCCTGGGCGCGATCCTGTTGATGATGGCCTGGAAGACGGCGGGCTGGCTTGGCCTGGACCGCTTCCTGCTGCCGCTGATCGGCGTGCCCTGGATTCGCGAGGAGCCGGTGCGTGTGCCTGCACGGGAGCGCGTTCCTGGCGCGCCGTGAGCGCCTGGCCAGGCCTCATCCCGTACAAACAACAGGGCGCGGTCCACGTGGACCGCGCCCTGTGCATCTCCGTTCAAAAGACGCTTGCCTCTGTCTGCGACTACGCCTCGATGATCTTATCGTCGATGAGCTGCTGCTGGACGGCCTGCCCACGCGGGTCAAAGGCGAAATACGGCGCGTGTAGCTGAAATTCCATGTCCATCATCGCCCGCCCGGCGCGGTTCTTCTCGATGGTGAACACCACCCAGTCGCGGTACTGCTTCGCCGTGTACGGGTTGAAGGCGACGTGATCCTTGGCCAGGATGTGGTACTTGTTGTTCATGATGAGCGCGATGTCGCACTCGTAATCCAGCGCCGAGCTGCCGCGCAGGTGGAACAGGTGCAGCCGCTTCGCCTTCAGCCCTTCGCGGTCGGCGGCGACGACGGCCAGCACTGCCACGCCCATCGACAGGGCGATGTCCTTGAGTTGCTCGACGACGATGGTCACCTTGTCGTTCTCGTCGTTGGCGCGCTCCGGGTGGATGGCGACCTTCTGAAGGTAATCTACGAACACAGTCAGGTTGCCGCCGGTCGCGTCGCCCAGGCGAGCTACCATCTCGCGGATGGCGTTCAGCGTGGTCACGGCGGGGCTGGCCTTGACCAGCACCAACCGGTCGGCGTATTTGCTCAGCCGCGCCAAGCCCATGCTGGTCTTCGGATTTTCGCGCAGGATGGTCTGGAGCGAGCCGCTGCGGCTCGAATCCCGGCTCAGCAAGTCGCGCGCTCGCTGGGAGATGATCACGTCGAACAGGTCTTTGAGCTTCAGGCCGCTGCGCGTATCGATTTCTGGCGGGTTGACGCTCTCCAGGCACAGCAGGCGGCTCATCAGATGCGTTTCCGTGTGCTCGTAGCTCAGGTAAAACGCATACTGGTCAGGCCGCATGGCGATATTGCGCGCGATTTGCAAGGCGCAGATCGTCTTGCCGATGCCCTGCGCACCGCCGAGCAGGACCAGCTCGGTTTTGCGCAGCCCGCCGCCGATGTGGCCGTCGAGCGGGTCGAAGCCGGTCGCCTGGGGCACATATTCGGAGAGATCGCCCCGGACGACCTGATCATTGGCGTCGTTCAGGACTTGCGCCAGCGTGCGGGGCATGTGCTGGGCCGCCCTCGCGCGGCGCGCCTGGCGCGAATTGGGCGCGCCATCCGTGGAAAATGGCCCCTGCGCGTTTCCAGGTAGTGGGCGCGCGGCGCCGGCGTTTGGTGTGGGGGGTTCGGACGCCGGGAGAGCGTCGTCGGGGATACGTCGAGTCGCCATGTTGCCCAAAACCTCTGCAGAACGTAGACCCAGGTGGGCCGGTGGTTGTTCGGAGCTTCGGTTGCCATTGTATACCGTCAAGAGT
>JADZBY010000683.1 GCA_020851855.1 Anaerolineae bacterium | reverse complement strand
AGGATTCCCACCACCCACGGGCCGTACACCCACATGTTATCGAAGACGGTCGCCTGCCGCACTTCGGAGCTGACGTTCGGCACGAGCCGGGCGCGCTCTTCGAGGAAGATCAACACGGCAAAGACGATGGCCGCGATGCCAATCACCATGAAAATATCGCGCCAGGGCAGCGATGGCCGGCCCCGGAACTTGACCAGCGCCGTGCTGATCAAAATGCCCACCAGCCCGACGACCATCGTGCCCGACCACAGCAGCAAGCGCAAAATGTAGGCCTGCGGGGATGGCTCCGTGGGCGGCGCAACGGTCGGCGCGCCGGGCGCGGTGGCCTGCTGTGCATAATACCCGTTCCAGATGTCCGCTGCGCGCTGGATATTTTCCGGCTGGATGATGGCGAAGACGTTGATCATCATCAGCGTGGCCACGGCGCCGACCAGGATGCCGGCCATGGCCAGCTTGAAGAAGGACACGCTGTAACGCCCCAGCGTGTCGATGGCCCGCGTGAGCGGCCTGCCCAGCGCCACCCGCCACACGAAGAATCCGACCGCCGCCAGCAACGCGCCGAGCACGATGGCCACCGGCACACCGACGACGATGGTTCCCAGCAGTTGCAGCGTCTCCGCCGAAAACTCGACCACAATCGGCGTGCTGCCGATCTGCGTATCGATCAACCGCCACGCCTGCGCCAGCATAGACGGGATGCCAATCGCCGCCGCGACGAGCGTCCCGACGACGCCCAACACCGGCACGGCGACCACACCCACAATCGCCCAGCCCACCGAGGCGCTGTGTAGCCGGCTGCGCCAGCCCTGCACCATCTGCATGAGCAGGAAAAAGCCCGTAAAGGCGGCGAAGATCAGGATGTACATGAACGCCGTCTCTTTAGAGGCCAGATTGAGCAGCGTCGACGCCGCGAGCAGGATCAACCAGCCCGGCTGTCGCCGCCGCGATTCCACGCCGTCGACGTACACGAAGATGGCGTACACCATGAGCATCGTGAAGAAGATGGCGGGCGTGTCTTCGCGGATGTAGCGGTGGTGATAGAGCAGCATCGGGCTGATCAGGACGAACAGCGACGCCGCCATCGCCCCGTATTTGCCCAGCCACCGCCTGAAGAGCAGCCACGGCATCATGACCATGAGGATGCCCAGGATGGCCGGGTACAGCCGCGCGCTGAAATCGCTGTCCCCGAACAGGAAGTACGAGAGCGCCGTGGCGTGGAAGAGCACCGGTCCGTGCATGAGCGGCGTGTGATCGTAGTCGCCGCGCTGGTAAAGCTGGTAGCTGTAGTACGTGTGCAGGCTCTCGTCGTGGCTCATCACGCGGTCGCCCAGGTTCACCAGGCGCGTGGTGACGGCCAGCGCGAAGATCACGATGTAAAAGGCGATTTCCCAGTCGATTGCCAGCGCCCGGCGCACCGCGCGGTCAAGGATGCCGGTGTCGGCGCGGGGCATTTCCGGTTCCATGTCGGTTTCCGGGTCCTGGCGCGGGATGGTCAGCGCCTGTTCAGGTGTCGCCATTGCTCTTCCGCTTCTTCTGCTCTCGGATGAAATCAAGACTGCTGGTGAAACGAGCCATTGGATGCCATATCAAGCCCGCAAGAGCTTACCAGATTACCAGACCACGCGCCGCCCGTCTAGGAACGGCGCTCACTGCCCCGCATCCACCGGCGCATCCAGCGTGCGAACCAGCGCGGCGGGTGCAGCAGGCGCGTTGGGCAGCGATGGCGCAAGGGTGGCCGTGCGGGTGATGGTCCCGTCGGCTGCGACATAGGCCGCCATGCTCTCACTCAGGGCCTCGCCCAGCGCGGCGGTGGTGAAGGGCGTCGGCGTGGCCTGGATATCGGCGGGCACGGGCGGCAGCGGCACGCCCACCGCCGAGGCGGGCGTGTACATCATCATCGACAACAGGAACACGCACATCAGCGCGCTGAGCAACGCCACGCCGCCCAGCGGATTGAGCGTCGGCCACGCCGTGCGCGCCCTGTCCGGCCCAGACGCGGCGATCTGGGCGCGGATGGATGGCCACAGCGCGCGAAGGGCCTGCATCTGCCCCGGCGACGGCTGCCCGATACGCGGCATCTCCCGGCGTAGTTCCGCGACGAGCCGCTGCTCATCGGCCAGCGCGACCCGGCAGGTTGGACATGTGCGCAGGTGGCGATCCACGCGCCGCCGCGCCGCCGGGCGAAGCTGGCCGTGCGCATAGGCCACCAGCGCCCGCTGCGCCTGCCCACACGTCACGTTGTCGCCGCGCTTTTCCGCGTTCATCCCGTCACGCCTCTAACCATGCCTCGACCAGCGTTGCTTCTGCCCCGTGCGATTCGGCAAAGGCGGCCCTCAGCGCTTCGTGCGCCAGCCGCACCCGGCTCTCTGCCGTCTTGGCCGGACAGCCCAGCGCCGCCGCCATCTCTTTGTAGGTCAATCCCTGCCCATAACGCAGCGCCACCGCCTCACGCAGCCGGGGCGAGAGCCGCGCCAGCGCCTTTTCGAGCGCCTCGCGTGCGCTGCGCCGGGCGAACGCCGATTCCGGCCCTTGCTCTTCCGGCGCGGCAGGCTCCAGACCCAGGTTCATCATCGCGCCCAGGCGGATGGTGGGCAGCCACTTGCGCCGCCGTGCGTTTCGGCAGCGGCTCACCGCGATGGTCACGATCCAGGTCCGGAACGCCGCCCGCGTGGGATCGAAATGGCCCAGGTTGCGGAAGGCGTACACCAGCGTTTCCTGCACCACGTCTTCGGCATCCTGCGGGTGCAAGAGGATGCTGTACGCCAGCCGGTACACCCACGGCGCGGTCGCTTCGTAGAGCGCAGTGAACGCCGCCTGGTCGCCCGCCAGGCAGCGGGCAATGAGCGCCAGGATGGGGCGTTCGTCGTGCGTCGTGGAGTCGTGCGCTGGTGCGGCGGCTGCGCTCACGGTGTCCTTTGTCGTGCCTGCCGGTTGTCTGTCGTCCATTACATTACACGCCTATCGGTCAGGTTCCTCAGAGATTTGGGAAAGTTTTCGGACAGGGCTGGCCACGT
>JADZBY010000682.1 GCA_020851855.1 Anaerolineae bacterium | reverse complement strand
CTCGCCGCGCTACTGGCCGCCCGCCGCGCCGGGCTGCGGTGTCGGGGTGGGGAAGGCGGACAGGTCCACCGGCTCAAAGCCGGTGACGACGAGCACAATTTCTAAGCGGCTGAAGTCGATCAGGCTGCGCACGGTGGCTTCCTGGAACAGGTTCGTATCGTCAATGCGCGAACTGGTCACCTGACCGATGGGGATGCCGCGCGGGAACTTGCCGCCGATGCCGGACGTGACCACCGAGTCGCCGTCGTTGATGCGGTCGGTGAGCGGGATGAAGATCATTTGCAGGCCGCCCGCCGGCGTGCCCTGGACCGAGCCTTCGGCGCGGGTGAGCTGAAGGCGCGCGTTGACGAAGCTGTTCACGTCGCTGATGAGCTGCACTTGCGCCGTCGTGGCCGAGACGCGCGCCACGCGCCCCACCAGCCCCAGTTCGGTGACGACGGCCATATCCGGCGTGACGCCATCGCGCGAGCCACGATCAATGGTGATGGTGCGCAGGATGCCGGTGGTGTCGCGCCCGATGACGGTGGCGGCCAGCGTTTGTAAGTCCTGCCGCGCCCCACGAAAGTTCATCAGGCTCGTCAGGCGCTCGTAGTCGGCCCGAATCTCACGCAGCTCGACGATCTCGGACTGGAAATTGATCAGGGCGCGCTCGTACTCGGCGTTGCGCTGCTGAAGGCTCTGCAGATCGGCCAGCGTGTTCAGGAAATCGGCCACGCCGCGCGACAGGCCGCTAGCTCCCTGTTGGAGCAGGCCGAGCGGCACGCTGACGAGGTTCTGTACCGGGCTGAGAAAACCGGCGAGGCTGATCAGAAGCAGCCCAATGCAGAAGAAGCTCGCGATGCCGAAGATGATCAGACGTCGTGGCGCTGGCCCCAATCCTCACCGCCTCGATGACCCTCACTCCCGGCCCCGCACTCAGGGCGAGAGGCTGGAAAATGAGAGTTCAGAGTGTGTGCAGACCCTCACCCCCAGCCCCTCTCCCTCATGGAGAGGGGTGAGGAAACCAGGGAGTTTCCCCGTTCTTCTCCCCTCTCGATCTGAGGGAGAGAGGGGCCGGGGGTGTGAGGGTCAACCCAAAAACAGACGTTGCGGACACGCCCTAGTGTTGCGTGCTGCCGCGCTCCAGGCCGACGAGCAGGCTGCGCAGGTTGTCGTAGTCTTCCAGGATGCGCCCTGCACCACGCGCCACGCAGGTCATAGCGTCTTCGGCCAGCCAGACGCGCACCTTGATCTCGTCCGCGACGCGCTCGCACAGGCCGGAAAGCTGGCTGCCGCCGCCCGCCATGCACACGCCGCTCTCCATCAGGTCGGCCACCAGCTCCGGCGGCGTCTCGTCCAGCGCGTCGCGGATGGTGTCCACGATGATGCTCACCGAGCCGGAGAGCGCCTCACGCAGCTCGATGGAGCTGACTTCCACCGCCTTTGGCAGGCCGGTGACCAGATCGCGCCCGCGCAGCACAATCGTCTTCTCTTCGGGCAGCGGATAGGCAGACCCGGCCTCGATCTTGGCCCGCTCCGCCGTGCGCTCACCAATGAGCAGGTTGTGTTTGCTGCGCATGTACTGGATGATGTCTTCGTCCATCTCGTCGCCGGCGACGCGGATGGAGCGGCTGATGACGATGCCGCCCAGCGAGAACACGGCGACTTCCGTCGTGCCGCCGCCAATGTCCACCACCATGCTGCCGCGCGTTTCCTGCAAGGGCAGGCCTGCACCGATAGCCGCCGCGACCGGCTCTTCGATGAGGAACGCCTCGCGCGCGCCGGCGCTGATCGTGGCGTCGTACACGGCGCGCTTTTCCACCTCGGTCACGCCGCTGGGAATGCCCACCACGACGCGCGGGCGCGGGATCGGGACCCAGCTTTGCTCGTGGGCCTTGCTGATGAAATAATGCAGCATCCCCTCGGTGATCTCAAACTCGGAGATCACGCCGTCGCGCAGCGGGCGCACCACCAGGATGTGGGATGGGGCCTTGCCGCCCATCTCTTTCGCTTCCTGGCCATAGGTGATCGGGCGGCGAGTCTTTTTCTCGATGGCGGCGTAGGATGGCTCGTTGATGACAATGCCCTTACCACGCACACAGACCAGCGTATTGGCCGTGCCGAGGTCGATGCCGATGTCGAGCGAAAAGAGGCCCAGTAACCAGTCAAGCGGGCTAAGCAAGGGCGACCCTCTCCGTGTGGTTCGCGGGTGTCATCGTGTGTGGTGGTCCAATCCTGTTCAGCGCCTCGGCTCGCAGCCGGTATGTGGCGACGACTCGGCTGCGCCTCAACCCATGCACGCCGCACGCCAGACAGGCATTATAACCGGGTGCAGGCCCAAACTCCAAAGGGCGGCGCGCTTTGTTGAGCGAACGTTCATCACGCATGGGCCTAAACATCCGGCAGCGCCTGCGCTATAATAAGGCTGTTCGTGGGAGGCGTCCGTCTCCCACGCTTCGCTTATCAGGGACGCGGACCGGAACGACTGGAACACATGGACTCCTCTCACATCAGGAATTTCTGCATCATCGCCCATATCGACCACGGGAAGAGCACGCTGGCCGACCGGCTGTTGCAACTGACCGGCACGATCTCGGACCGCGAGATGCAAGAGCAGGTGCTCGACAACATGGACCTGGAACGCGAGCGGGGCGTGACCATCAAAGCCTCGGCGGTGCGCATGAATTACCGCGCCCAGGACGGCAACGACTACGAGATCAACCTGATCGATACGCCCGGCCACGTCGATTTTGCCTACGAGGTCAGCCGGGCGCTTCAGGCGTGCGAGGGCGCGGTGCTCGTCGTGGACGCCAGCCAGGGCATTGAGGCCCAGACGCTCGCCAACCTGTATCTGGCCCTGGAGCACGACCTGGAGATCATCCCGGTCATCAACAAGATCGACCTGCCCTCGGCGCGCCCGGACGAGATCGCGCAGGATTTGGAAGACCTGCTCGGCATCCCCAAAGAAGACATGGTGAAAGTCAGCGCCAAGACGGGCGTGAATGTGGGCGATGTGCTGGAAGCCGTCGTGAAACGTGTGCCGCCGCCCAAAGGCGACTTCGCCAGGCCGCTCCAGGCGCTGATCTTCGACAGCCATTATGACAGCTACAAGGGTGTGATCGCCTACGTGCGTATCGTGAACGGCCAGTTCAGCCGCCGCGACGGCCTGCGCATGATGTCCACCGGCATCCCGTTCGAGCCGGTCGAGATCGGCGTGTTCAACCCGAACATGAAAGTCACCGACGATCTGGCGGCGGGCGAGGTGGGCTACATCGCCACCGGCCTGAAGACGGTCCAGGAGTGCCGCGTCGGCGATACGATCACGCTGCGCACGGACGGCGCATCCGATCCGCTGCCCGGTTACAAAGAGGCCAAGCCGATGGTCTTCGCCGGCTTTTACCCGGTGGACGCCGAAGATTACCCCAACCTGCGCGACGCCCTGGACAAGCTCAAGCTCAACGACGCCTCGCTGGTCTACCAGCCGGAGAACTCGCAGGCGCTCAATTTCGGCTTCCGCGTCGGATTCCTGGGCCTGTTCCACATGGACATCATCCAGGAACGGCTGGAGCGCGAATATGACCTGGACATCCTCGCCACCGCGCCGAGCGTGGAATACCAGGTCAAGCTGACCAACGGCGAGACGATCGTCATCGACAGCCCGGCGGAAATGCCCGACGAAACGCGCGTGGCCGAGGTGCTGGAGCCGTGGATGAAGATACAGATCTTCACGCCGGATACCTTCATCGGGCCGATCATGGAGCTGCTCAACAAGAAGCGCGGCAAGTTCGTGAGCATGGAGCACCTCGACCGCTCGCGGGTGAACATCACCAGCCTGCTGCCGCTGGCGGAGCTGATCGTAGACTTCTACGACCGGCTGAAATCGGCCACGAAGGGCTACGCCAGCCTGGATTACCAGTTCGACTCGTACCTGCCCGACAAGCTGGTCAAGCTCGACGTACTGGTGAACTCTGTGCCGGTCGATGCGCTGGCCATGATCGTGCACCGCGAGGACGCCTACCACAAAGGGCAGCGGCTGGTCAGCAAGCTCAAGGAACTGATCCCGCGCCAGTTGTTCCCGGTCCCCATCCAGGCGGCGATTGGCAACAAGATCATCAGCCGCGCCGACGTGAAAGCGGTGCGCAAGGACGTTCTGGCGAAGTGCTACGGCGGCGACATCACGCGCAAGAAGAAGCTGCTCGAAAAGCAGAAGAAGGGCAAGCGCCGCCTGAAGATGATCGGCAACGTCGAGGTCCCGCAAGAGGCGTTCATGGCCGTGCTGCGGCTGGACGAGGAAGAGTGAGGG
>JADZBY010000681.1 GCA_020851855.1 Anaerolineae bacterium | reverse complement strand
CGACAGCGCGACGGCTTTCACCAATGAGTTCCTGCCGGGCGCGGCGGAGTAGGCAGGACCAGCGCGCGCCATTCGCCACAACGCAGATGCACCGGGTGCGTGATGTAGGGGCGGCTCGCGAGCCGCCCGCTTCCCGCCTCGCAGGGCGCGTCGCGCAGGCAAGACCAGTGCACACCATTCGCCACAACACAGATGCACCGGGTGCGTGATGTAGGGGCGGCTCGCGAGCCGCCCGCTTCCCGCCGCGCAGGCGCATCTCTCAGGCGGGCGCGTCGCGACGCGCCCCTACCCCTTGTCTATACGTTCCGCGTCGTCTTCCGGCGCTTTGTTGGCGGGCGCGGGCAGCAGCGGCGTCTTCGGGCGGCGGTAGGCCTCGTCCAGCACGCCGGGATCGGTCAGGAAACGGCGCGCACGGCGCGTAATTGCTATCAGCCGCCCATCCGGCGACAGGCTCACCTGTCGTAGTCGCGCTGCAAAATGACGCCACGCCGCGCGCCAGGGCGCGGGCAGCAGGCGTTCGGCGCGCAGCAGGAACAACACGCAGAACGCCCAGGTCACGAGCGTGATTCCCGCGCCCAGGAACAACAACGGCGGCGCGTACTGGAAGCGGATCAGGCGCTCGCCGCTGCCCGCCGGCACGATCACGCCCAGCAAGCCGCCCACCGACTCGACCCGGACCGGCGCGCCGTCGATCCACGCGCCCCAGCCGGGATAAGCCAATTCCTGCACGACAACAACCTGCGCCGCCGGATCGGCCTCAAATACCAGCCCGATGCGGTCCAGCCCACGCGACAGGGCCGTGATCGGCGTGGTGGCCGAACGGGGCAGCGAGGTCGCATCAGATTGCGCATACGTCAGCGGCAGGCTGAACGCATACTCCAACGCATCCTCACGCCGCCACAGGCACGGTTGCCCCGTGTTCACATCCGGGCTGCCCACGACAGGCGCGTAACTGTTTTCCTGGAAGAACGCGCGGATCGAATCCAGCCAGGTGATGCCATACTCCGGCAGGCTTTCCGTCAGATCGACGCGCGGCAGCAGCGTGGACGTGTCCGGGATCAGCTCGAAGTCGGCGGTGATGTGCGCCAGCCGGACGCGGTTTTCCAGGTAGGCCGTCACGGTGTCGTAATTCAGCGTCCAGACAGACAGCTCACGGCCCGGATTCTGTTCGCGCAGCCAGGCGACGCACTCCGCGTCAAAGGTTCCCAGGCTGCGGCCAGGGCGGGCGAAGACGGGCCACTGGCTGTTCACCTGGATGGCCGCCGCCAGACTGGCGATGACCAGCCCAAAGGCCGCCGCGCTGCCGAGCGCCTGCATGGCGCGAGGCCGAAGCCGGGCGAGTAACGGAAGCCACTGCCGGTACTGCGCGCCACGCCACAGGCCATCCACGCGCAAGGCGACCAGCACAGCGATCCAGAATGAGGCGACGGCCAGCGCGCGTCCCACGAAGCGCCACTGCCCGATGAGCGGCGCGTTGCGGTACAGCCAGACGAAGATCGGGTTGCCGCCTGCGCCCCAGACCGTGCTGAACACGATCATGAACAACCCGACCGCCCAGATCGGCCAGTGGCGCGGCCCGGACGCACGGTACAGCGGCGGCAGCGGCAGCAAAATGACGAAGATCAGGACCAGAAACCAGGCCGGCGAGACGTAGCTGTAATAGAACTGCCGCGCGCCCGGCGCGAGTCCCTGCGTGTACAGCTCGAAACTGCCGTCGTAGAACTGCTCGATGACGCGGCCCAAATCGGCGGCAGCGCCCGCGTTCTGGTCGTCGGGATGGTCCCCGATGCGGTCGCGGTTGACCCAGATCGGCACGAAGCTCATGGCGCTCAGGCCCAGGATCAGGACGAGCGCGACCAGCATCCGGCGCAGCGGCGTCCAATCCAGGCGGAAGAGCGGCGCGCCGTTCGCCCGCCAGCGGATCATGTGCGCAAGCGTCAGGAGCGCCGTGGACAGCAGCATGGGCAGCGTGTACCAGATATTGCCCGCCCAGAACATGAGCGTGAAGGCGATGGCCGTCAGGACGACGGGCCAGCGGCGGCTGGACGGGCGCAAAATGGCCAGCGTCCCGGCGATGATCCAGGGCATGTAGGCCTGGCTCGTGCCAAGCTGGAAGTAGCCCGTGCCGATCATGGCGTGCATGTTGCCCTTGCCGAGCACGAGCAGGGCGAGCAGCACACGTCCCAGCGCGCCCAGGCCCATGACCCGGCCCAGCGTCCAGCCGCCGAGCGCCGCCACAACCGCGGCCAGGATGACGCTGAGGCGGATGCCGTACCGCCCGCCCACGATCAGGCTGGGCAGGGCGCTGATCGGGTTGAGGATGAAGGTGAACGGGTTGTCGATGGTTGGCTCGCCCATCTCCAGAAAGGGCTGCCAGAGCGGCAGATAGCCGTTGTCGCGCAGGCTGAGCGCGGCGACGTGGGCGGCGCTGGTCAGCCATTCCGCCTCGCTGCCGGGCAGTTGCAGGCTCGGATCAGGGTTGCCCCATGCGCCGGTGACGGCCAGCGCCACAGATACGATCAGCGCCAATTCCAGCATCAGCGTCAGAGGCGTGAGCGGTGGCAGGCGTGGGGCAGTGGCGGCGGGTGATTCGGGCATGGCGGTGATTATACTCGAAGAGGAAAAGCGCCTCACCCCCCTGCCCCCTCTCCACGCGGAGTACCGCGTGGAGAGGGGGCCGTGCGGCGACACGCCCGCTGATCTCCCCTCTCGATGGCGTCGGAAGCCCCCTCAGGGGGGTCGGGGTACGGTCCTATCTTCCGTTCACGCCAGCTGATCGGCCTCGTGCTCGAAGACGACCTCGCGCCCGGCAGCCGCCGACCGGTAGATGGCTTCCAGGATGCGCACGCCGGCCAGCCCTTGTACGGCGTCGGTGGGCGCGGGCGTATTGGCCAGCAGGCTGGTCACGCAGTCCGCGATGAGCGCCTCGTGGCCGCTGCTCGCCCAGCGCACGGCGGGCGTGATCGTGGCGGGCGCGCCGGCCACTTCGGTATAAAAACGCAGCGTGTCCGTCTTCGTGTAGTTGGGGATGTTCAGCACGACGGTCCCATCTGTGCCCTGGATTTCGAGGCGGATCAGATCGTCGTTGGGCGGGCGGTGTTCGGCCCAACTGGCCACCAGGTGCAGCGATACGCCGCCTTCCAGCCGGATATCGCCCTCGCTGAAGTCGTCCACGTCGAACTTCTCCGGCTTGGCTCCCCACACCTTCTGGCCGCGCGCGCCGAAGCTGGTGCGCGCGCTGCCGCTGACGGTGAGCGCGGCGGGGAAACCGAGCAGGTAAAGCGCCAGGTCGAGCGCGTGCACGCCCAGGTCGAGCAATGCGCCGCCGCCGGAGTATTCCTGAAGGCCAAAGACGCCCCAGCCGGGGATGCCCGTCTCGCGCCGCCACCACGCATCCACGCGGTAAATCGTGCCGAGCCGTCCCTCGTTGATCACGCGCTTCATCCAGGCCACATCGGCGCGGTAACGGTGATTGTAGGCGACCATCAGCCGCCGCCCGTTCATACGCGCTGCCCGGATCATGTCCTGCGCCTCGGCGGTGGACGTGGCGAGCGGCTTCTCGCACAGCACGTGGCAGCCCGCTTCCAGCGCGGCGATGGCGGCGGGCGCGTGCAGGGCGTTGGGCAGGCACACGCTGACGATGTCCAGGCCCGCCTGCTTCAGCATGGCCCGGTAATCGGTGAACAAGATGTCATCGGCCACGTTGAACTTGAGGGCGCGCTCTTTGAGGCGCACCTCGTTCGAATCGCACAGGGCAGCCAGCTTGACGCGCGTCTCTCTGGCATAGCCTTCGGCGTGGGCGTTGCCGATGCCCAGGCCGATCACGCCGACGCGCAGCGGCTCCGTGGTTCCGTTACTCATGACTTACCTCTCCGACAATTCCAGCGTGCCGGGTTCCGCCCCACATCCAGCCGGGGCTAGAACCGTATCTTCACCTTGTCTGCGCTGCGTGCGGGCCAGGCCAGATAGACCACGCCATCCTCGACGCGCGTCTCGTGCGTGCGCAGCCGTTTGCGCTCATGCGTATCGGGCAGCATGGGCATCGGCCACTTGAGCACCGATCCGTCGCGGATGTCGAACTGGCTGCCGTGCAGGTTGCAGGTGAGCATACACTCCGCGACCACCGCATCCTTGAGCGGGTACAGCATATGCGAGCAATAGCCCTGGAGCACCGTCACGACATCCCCATCGCGAGCGATGACGAAACGCTGGCCGTTGACGAAGACGTTGCTGGCTTTGCCGGTGGGAAGGTCCTGGAGTGCGCACATCGGCACCCAGACTTTGCCGAGGTCAGACATGATCTGGTCGTGGTCCTCGCAGGCAGTGGTAATGATGCTGGCGATGATTGTACCCGGCGCGCCGAAGAGAGGCCACAACCGGATGGATCGCTGCCGCACCGTGTTCGCCCGGCGCTGAAGCGACCGGGCTGAGATCACAAAGCCCTGACGGGCTGCGCAGGCATCTTGGCCCATCAGGGCTTCGTAGCTTCAGCCCCATGCTTATGGGGTTAAGGAATTGGCGCGGTCGGGCCGCCGGGCGGCTCGCGAGCCGCCCCTACAGCGCCGTAACGCGCCGCACCATGTAGGGGCGCGTCGCGACGCGCCCGCCATCATGATCCGCGCCCTACTACATCAACTTGGTGAGGATTCAGGGTCGTTTCCCCCACCCCAACCCCTCCCCCATGAAGAGGGAGGGGCTTCCAGAGCCGGTTTTCCCTTCCCCTCTTGATGGGGGGAAGGGCAGGGTTAGGGGGTGTTCTTTCCAAGTTGTGGCACTACACTCCAAACATCCCCAAGCGACGGGCTGCGCAGGCATTTTAGCCCATCAGGGCTTCGTAGCTTCAGCCCCGTGCTT
>JADZBY010000816.1 GCA_020851855.1 Anaerolineae bacterium | reverse complement strand
CTGCGAGTCGTCGACCAGCGCCTGGTATAGCTCCAGCGCAGTGGGCATCTGCTCCGGCGCAGACGCGAACTGTCGAGCGTCACGCAGCACCTAGTGGTAGCGCGACGGCGGCAGGCTGCGCTGGACCGGGCGCGGCGCAGGCGGCGGCGGTGCAGGCGGCGGCGCGGCCATCGCTGGGCGGACCGGCTCAACCGCCGGCGGCTCAGCGTGGGCAGGCGCTTCGTTCGGCGGCGGCAGCCACGGCGGGCGCACTTCTTCCGGCGCAGGCGCGAGCGCGACCGGTTCGGGTTGCGCCGACGGCAGGTCAATGCCCGCGCTCATCTCCACCAGCCACGGCGGCACGTCGCTCAGGTCTTCGCCCTGCATCACCGCCGGCGCTTCCGGGACGCTGGCGCGCAGCCAGTCCGGGATGTCGTCACGCTCGATGAGCGGCTCCGGCTCGCCTTCCAGCACGGCGGCTTCCGATGCGGCGCTGGCCAGCGCGGCGTCGCCCGTCCATTCGTCCTCGGCGCGGCGGATGGCGTCCAGATACCAATCCGGGATCGTCTCGTCGCCCGCCAGACGGCGGTTGTACTCTTCATCCAGCGCCTCGGCCCACGAGTCCACGTCGTCGGGCGACGCGGGCCGCGTCAGCGCTTCCAGTTCGTCGGGCGAGAAGGTCGGCAGCGAGATGGCTTCCGGCTCCGGCGAGACTTCGGCCTGCGGCAGCGCCTCGTCAAGCTCCAGCGACTCGAGGTCGACGCCCGGCTGGGACTCGGTGAGCCACGTGGGCAGGTCGCTGGGCACATCGGGCAGCGCCACATCTTCGACCAGCGGCGACTCGGCCTGCGCGGCGTCGAGGCTCGCTTCATGCAGGCTGGTCAGCCAATCGGGCACGTCGCCGGGCACGGCTGGCTCATCAGAGAGCGACGGCATCTCCGCCGCAACGTAGGGTTCTTCGGATTCAAGCTGCTCGCGGGTCTGCTCCAGTTCGCGCGCCTGGGCTTCCAGCCACGCCCGCACCTCGTCCACGTCGTCGGACATGCCGCCCGCCATGCGGTCGCCCGGTTCGCCGGCGAGCGCCGGTTCCGGGGCGGACGACGCCGCGGGCATAGAGGGCGCAGAGGGCGCGGGCGTCTCGTGCGCCAGCGATTCGAGCCAGGAAAGGGCCGACTCGGCGGTCATGGTCTGGTCGGTCACGTCGGGCGCGGCCCCGGCGGGCGGAAGGTCCAGCATAGACAGGTCGATCTGGCTCGCGCCGGTCAGCGATTCGAGCCAGGCCAGCGCGTCGGCGTCGGACATGGCATCCGGCGTCGCCACCCCCTCAGGTATCTCGCCCGGCGCACGGCCCGGCGCGGTGACGCTGAACACGTCAAGCTCCGAATAGCCCGGTCCATCCACCGGGGCATCGGCGGCGGGAACCGGAATCTCCAGGTCAGCGGACGTGACCAGCTCGTCCCGGCTGGCTCCCTGCCGCGCGGCAAGGCTTTCCAGCCAGCGCAGCGGGTCTTCACCGCCGGTAAATTCGCTCAGGTCGGCGGCGGGTTCGAGCGGCGCGGCGACTTCCGGCTCACCGGTTTCGCCCACCTCACCGGGCAGGCCGAGCGCGTCCAGCGAGATACTCGCCTCGCCGGTGACTTCGCTCAGCCACGCCAACGGGTCGGCGGCGTCCAGAATCTCGACCGGTTCGGGCGCTGCGTCGGGCGCTTCGGCCAGCGACTCGAGTTCCGGCGCGGCCTCGGCTTCCACGGGCGCGATTTCCTCAAGCGGCTCTGGCACGGCGGCTTCTGCGACCGGTTCGGGCAGGGCAGTTTCGGCCTCAACCGGCTCCGGCGGAATCTCCGCCGTGCCGCCGGTCACCAACTCGTCGGTGGGCGCGCCCTGGCGGCGGGCCAGCGCTTCCAGCCACGCCATCGGGTCCATGCCGCCCGTGAAGTCGCTCAGGTCAGCGGCGGGTTCGGGCACGGCCTGCGGCGGCTCGGCGGGCGGCATCTCGGCCAGCGGCTCCCAGGTAAATTCGGGTTCCGCTTCAGGCTCAGGCGTGTGGGCCACCGGCTCCGGCGCGGCGGCTTCTGCGACCGGTTCGGGCGGGGCGCTTTCGGCCTCAACCGG
>JADZBY010000680.1 GCA_020851855.1 Anaerolineae bacterium | reverse complement strand
GCCATCCAGGCGACGGCGGTGTACGTCTACGCGCGCGGCGAGTTCTGGGACATCGAGCCGATCATGACGCGCGCCATCGAGGCGGCGCGGGCGGCGGGCTGGGTCGGGCCGAATATCGGCGGCTCGGCGTGGGGCTGCGAGGTGTACGTGCATCTCGGCGCGGGCGCGTACATTTGCGGCGAAGAAAGCGCGCTGCTGAACAGCATCGAGGGCAAACTCGGCCAGCCGCGCGTGCGCCCACCCTTCCCGGCGGTGGCAGGCCTCTACCAGCGCCCGACGGTCATCAACAATGTCGAGACGCTGGCCAACGTGCCGCCCATCCTGGTCAACGGCGCGGCGTGGTTCAAGTCCATCGGCACGGAAAAAAGCCCCGGCCCGAAGATCTTCTGCATGAGCGGCCATGTGGAGCGGCCCGCCAACTACGAGCTGCCGCTGGGCATCACCTTCCGGCAGTTGATCGAGACGGCGGGCGGCGTGCGCGGCGGCAAGAAGCTCAAGGCCATCCTGCCGTCCGGCGCGTCGGGTCCGCTCGTGCCCGGCACGGATAAAGTGCTCGACACGCCGCTGACCTACGAGGACGTGGCGGCGCTCGGCACGGTGCTCGGCTCGGCGTCGGTCATCCTGCTCGATGAGACGACGGACATGGTCTGGGCGGCGTACAAGATGATCAGGTTCTTCCGGCACGAAAGCTGCGGCAAGTGCACGCCGTGCCGCGAGGGGACGTACTGGCTGGAAAAGCGCCTGCAGGCCATCTACGAGCGCCGCGCCACGCCCGCCGACGTGCAACTGATCGAGGACGTGGCCAACCAGATGTTCGGCAAGAGCCTGTGCGCGCTGGGCGATTTTGCGACCAGCCCGGTTCTGAGCGCGCTCAAGTACTGGCGCGACGAGTTCCTGGCTTACACCGCGCCTAAAGCTGCCCAGGCCGAGGCGAAAGCGCCAGCGCCACGGGCCAAATCTGCACAGCCCGTTGCGGCGGGC
Organism: Anaerolineae bacterium; assembly: GCA_020851855.1. Classification (GTDB taxonomy): domain Bacteria; phylum Chloroflexota; class Anaerolineae; order Aggregatilineales; family UBA2796; genus JADZBY01. Next base: position 2,941 of record JADZBY010000680.1, on the reverse strand, counting down.
GATTGAGCCAGGGCAGGCGGGGAATGTAGCGCGTGATGGACGATAACGAGCGCCGCGACGCCAGCACGGAGCCTGTTGCGGACGGGCAACCGGACGCCCCGGCCCAGGATTCGGCGGACGCGCCGGACGAGGCCATGTACGCGCCGGATGTGACGCCGGAGCCGTCCGACGAGCCGGTCGCCCTGCCCGAAGCGGCGCTGGATGGCGTCGAGACAGTCGCGGCGGCAAACACGCTTGAGCCAAGCATCTCGGAAAAGGCGAAGCGGACGCGCCAACCGGACGGCGACGAGACGCGCATTGAGGTTCTGAGCCTGGCCATCGAACGTTATCCGGATGCGGCGGTGAATTACGTGCTGCGCGGCGAGGCATGGCTGGCGCTCGGCGACGACGCGAAGGCGCTGGATGACTTTCGCGCGGCGTTGGCGCTGGCGGACGATGCGGCGAGCAGCGCGCGCTGGGGCTACGTCGAGCAGGCGCTGGCCGACCGGGCGCGCGAAGGCTTACGACAACTGGGAAGGTAGGCCGTCTCCCATTTACGCCCTTCTCGCTCACGGAGAGGGGCCGGGGGTGACGGTTTGCATACATACGAGAGCGGTAGGCGGAGGTTCTTGAATGGCCGATACGGTGCGTTTGTTCATCGACGGCGTGGAATATCACGTCCCACGCGGCGCGAATCTCGTCGACGCGGCCAAGATGGTGGGGAACGACATCCCGGTATTTTGCTATCATCCCAAGCTCGACCCGGCGGGCATGTGCCGCATGTGCCTGGTCGAGCTAGGACAGGCGAACGTCGACAAGGCCACGGGCGAGTTTGTGCGCGACGACAAGGGCGAGATCGCCGTGCGCTGGCAACCCAAGCTGGTCACGGCCTGCACCATGACCGTAGCCGACGGCATGTTCATGCGGACCGCCACCGAGGTGGTGAAGACGGCGCGCGATGACATCCTCGAGTTTCTGCTCACCAGCCACCCGCTCGACTGCCCGATCTGCGACAAGGGCGGCGAGTGCCCGCTTCAGAACCTCACCCTTCGGCACGGGCCGGGCAAGAGCCGCTTCATCTTCGATGAAAAGATGCGCCTGGCCAAGCACTATCCGCTCGGTGAGCTGATCTACCTGGACCGCGAGCGCTGCATCCAATGCGCACGCTGCACGCGCTTCCAGGAAGAGCTGGTGGGCGACCCGGTGCTCGGCTTCCACGAACGCGGACGGCGCTTGCAGATCATCACCACCAGCAACCCGCCCTTTGACACCTATTTCAGCGGCAATACGACGGACATCTGCCCGGTTGGCGCGCTGACCACCGCCGATTTCCGCTTCGGCGCGCGGCCCTGGGAACTGACCGAAGTCCCGACCATCTGCCCGCACTGCCCGGTTGGCTGCAACATGAGCGCCAGCACGCGCCAGGACCGCGACGCGGGCGGCGAAGTCATCATCAAGCGCATCATGCCGCGCCAGAACGAGCAGGTCAACGAAATCTGGATTTGCGACAAGGGCCGCTTTGGCCACCACCACAGCCGCCATCCCGACCGCCTGATGACGCCGCTGGTCCGGCAAGGCGGCATGCTCGTCCCGGCCACCTTTGACGAGGCCTTCGCGCGCATTGCGGAGTACCTTCAGGCGGCGGGCGGCAACGTCGGCGCGATTGCCGGGCCGATGCTCTCGAACGAAGACCTGTGGGAGCTGCGCCAACTGGTCGAGCGCGCGGGCGGCAGCACGGCAAACCTGGGCGTGTGGCCGTACCGCATGACCGGCGCAGACCTGATCGCCAAGGTCGGCGTGGGCGTGGGCACGAATTTTAAGGACATGGGCAAAGAGACGACCATCGTCGTCATCGCCTCGGACCTGGAGAACGAAGCGCCGGTCTGGTATCTGCGCGTCAAGGGCGCGCGGGACCGTGGCGCGCGGCTGATCGTGCTCAATGCCCGCCCCACGAAGCTGGAAAACTGGGCGGCGCAGGGCGTGCGCTACACGTATGGCGACGAGATCACCGCGCTGAAGGGCCTCGACCTGAGCGGCGCGCAGAACGTGGTCATCCTGGTGGGCGGCGACGGGCTGGACCGGGCGCACCACGGCGCGCTGATGCAAGCGGCGGCGCATCTGCTCGTCGCGGGCGGGCACGTCGGCAAGCCGAACAACGGCCTGCTGGCGGTGTGGCCCGGCGCAAATACGCAGGGCGCGTTCGATATGGGCTTCACCAGCGAGGCGACGGAAGCCATGTTCAAGGCGCGGCCCGGCGTGCTGTTCCTGGCCGATGCGGACATCGTGCGCGGCGACCCGGCGGGCCGGTCCCTGCTCGGGACCGAGGGCGCGTTCACCGTGGCGGTCGAGATGTTCCTGACGCCGACCGCCGAGCGCGCCGACGTGGTGCTGCCGCGCCAGAGCTTTGCCGAGCGCGACGGCGCGTACACCAACGGCGAGCGCCGCGTGCAGCGCTTCTACGCCGCACAGGCTTTGCTGGCCAATACCATGCCCGATTGGCGCATGTTCGCCGAGATCAACCGGCTGCTGGGTGGGCCGCGCCCGAAGCTGTCCGCCTCGTCGGTCATGGCCGAGATTACGCAGCGCGCGCCGCACTACGCCGGCATGAACTACGCGGCGCTGGCGAGGTTGGAAAAGCAATTCCCGGACGTGGGCGGCGTGGACCTGTACTACGGCGGCACGGCCTACGACAACCGAGGCGGCCTGGGCATCCAGTGGGCGACACAGGCCGACGCGGGCGACAAGGTCAGCGTGCCGGACGCCAAAAAAGCGGCCCGCCCCAAGCACAAGGACGATAGTAGCCTGCTGATCGTGCCGGTGACGCGCCTGTACAACCGCGAGGCGGCGTTCCTGGCCAGCACGCCGCTGATGGCCATGCGCATCGGCGAGCCATTCGCCGTGCTGAATCCCGACGACGCCGCCCGGCTCGGTATTGCCGATGGCGACGTACTCGGTCTGAGCT
>JADZBY010000679.1 GCA_020851855.1 Anaerolineae bacterium | reverse complement strand
TCATGTCGCTGCTGGTCGGAATGGCGCTCGATGATGGGTTGCTGCCGGGCATTGACGTGCCCGTGCTGAGCTTCTTTCCGGGCCGGGCCATCGCCAACCACGATCCGCGTAAAGAAGCCATCACTCTGCGGCATCTGCTCAGCATGGCGTCCGGCATTGCACTGTCCGATTCGGATACGGGCACAATGCTGGCCAGCCCGGACTGGGTGCAGTTCGTGCTGGATACGCCGATGGCCGCCGCACCGGGCGACGTGTTCAATTACAGCACGTCAAACGCCCATTTGCTATCTGCCATCGTGGGCATCGCCGCCGGGCAGAACGCTTATGACTACGCCCGCCGCCGTCTGTTTGGTCCGCTCGGCATCCGCGACTTCCGCTGGATGCGCGATCCGTTCGGCAACCCGGCGGGCGGCATGGGCCTGAGTTTGCGCCCGCGCGACATGCTCAAGATCGGCCAGCTTGTGCTTGACAGCGGCGTGTGGGACGGCGAACGGCTCGTGTCGCAAGGCTGGCTGCGCCAATCGACGCGGGCCGAAGCGGGGAACTACGCGCTGATGTGGTGGAATGGCCCGGACAGTGCGCCGGACGCCTTTCGCGCCATTGGCTACGGCGGACAGTACATCCTGGTGCGGCCCGCCGAGCGCGCCGTGGCCGTTTTCACTGCTGGCGTGGGCGGTCCACCGCACCCCATCGATGTGCTTTTTGTGGACTACGTCCTGCCCGCGTTGCACCACGCGCCACTGGACGCCCATCCCGAGGCATGGGCGGGCTTCAAAGCGCGCAGTAAGACGCTCGCAGGAGCCTATCCGGAGCCAATCGCGCCCCACCCACCCCTGGCCGAGGCGATCAGCGGGCGGCGCTTCCGGATGCAGGACAACTGGATGGGCTGGGATGGGCTGACCTTCAACTTTGCGGGCGAACGGGCGAGTCTAACCCTCGATCTGGGCGCGCTGCGTGTGGAACTGCCCATCAGCCTGGATGGCGTGCTGCGCGGCGCGTTTGTGGAGCGGCTCGGCCCGCTGGCCGACGGCGATACGCTGGCGCTGCGTGGGCGCTGGGCGGGCGAGCGCACCTTTGAGGCCGGCTTCCACATCCTCGGCTGTCCGGAGCACTGGCAACTGAGCTTCCGCTTCAGCGACGACGGCGCGGCGCTCCGCATGGCCATGCGCGACCTGCTCTCCGGAGAGAGCCGTACTTTCACTGGCGCTGCAGGATAGTGGGAGAACAAAAAAGGGCAGATTTGCCCGCCCTCTTTTTTGCGCTTGGAAAAGCCTGCCCCGGCCTAGTGCCGTGGGCGAAAACCGCGCGGCCTGGCCACGAACGAGCCGAGCATACTGACCAGGATCAGCGCAAAGCCGCCCAGGCCGACGAAAATCCATTCGCTGGGCGGCGGCGAGTGCGGCGGGTAGCCCGTCGCGGGAAGCTGCGTGGGGCCGTTGGGCGCGTTCGCATCTTCGATGACGGAAAGGTTGCGGATGGTCAGGCTGGCCCCGGCGCGCACGTCGAAAACCCGCCGAATCCCCTGACCCTGAAGCGTGATCTGCTGTCCGGTCCCGTCCAGCGTGGTGTCTTTGCTGATGACTTTGGTTGTCGAGATGGGGATGACGCCGCTGCACTGGAAGGTGACCGTGCCGCCGTCGACAAGCGCCGCATCCAGCGCCGATTCACTGCAAACGGTGACGACGCCCGCCGCCTGCACAGGCTGTGGGCGTGGTAGTGCACACAACAACACGATGATGGCGATCCCCAGAAGTCGCAGCGCAGGATGTTGACGTCTTGGCGCGGGAATCCTTGCCCGGCCCCTTGAACATCGTGCTCGCATTGCGGTCTCCCTGGTAATACATGGGTGTATTGGCTCTGGCCTCGCCGCGCCCTGCTGCGGGCGGGCTGCCGCCCCCCACTCCAATTCCATCCGGCGCACAGTATACCACGTCCGCACCAGTACGCCGCTTGCCGAGAAAAACGCAGGGCAAGCGGCGGAATGCGCCGCGCCCGTGGGCACGGAACACCAACTGCCTCGGACCGCCCTTTCAAGGTATCATGGAGCCGTTGGGCATAATGCCCGGACCGCACGTACCTATGGTATTCCTGCCTCTGAAAGGAGCAGCCGTCCATGACCGACGTGGTCGCCCTCGGCGAATTCCTGATCGACATGGTCGCTACACAAAAGAACGTTTCGCTCTTTGATGCCCCGTCATTTGTGCCCAAAGCGGGCGGCGCGCCGGCCAACGTCATCGTCGGTGTGCGGCGGCTGGGAAAGTCGGCAGCCTTTGTCGGCAAGGTGGGCCGCGACGACTTCGGGCGCGGCCTGCGCCAGACGATGGAGCAGGAAGGCGTCGATACGCGCGCCCTGCTCGATGATGATGAACTGCCTACCACGGTCGCGTTTGTCGCGCTCTCGGACAAGGGCGATCCCGCGTTCTCGTTTTTCCAGGGCGCGCATACCACCCTGTCGCCCGCCGACCTGCCCGTCGAGCTGATCCGCTCGGCGCGCATCTTCCATTTCGGCTCGGTGTGCCTGGTCAAAGAACCAGCGCGCACGGCGACCTGGGAAGCGCTGCGCATCGCGAAAGAGGCGGGCGTGATTGTGAGCTATGACATCAACTGGCGGCCATTCCTGTGGCCCGACCGCGATCCCGGGCGCGCCATCGCACCGATGGCCCAGGCCGATTTCATCAAGATGAATGAGGCCGAGCTGCAACTGGTGACGGGCGAGGCGGACGTGCAGAAGGGCCTGGAAAAACTTGACGTGCCCGCGCCGCTGGTGGTCGTCACACTGGGCGAGAAGGGCTGCCTGTACCGCTTTGACGGCAAGATTCGCAGCCGGAGCGCGCCGCACGTGGCCGAAGTCGTGGACGGGACCGGCGCGGGCGACGCCTTCATGGCCGCCATGCTCGCCGACCTGCGCTTCCCGCTTGACGAGGACTTTCTGGCCCGGCTGACGCGGCGCGCCTGCCAGGCCGGGGCCATCACCGTGACCCGGCGCGGGGCGATCCCGTCGCTGCCGTACGCCAGGGACCTCGATCCGCTGTGAGTATGAGGGGCGGCGGGTGACGAGGGCCTCACCCCGTGATGCATGTTCGGGGTTGTGGGTTGTCGTGTGGGCGGACGAGGCAGGCCTCATCCCTACACCCGGTAGGGACAACGCCTGCGTTGTCCGCCATGCTCTTGAGCACCCTCAAACCATCAACGCGGACATGCATTCAGGGTGAGAACACGCGCGTCTCAGGCCGTCGCTTCCTGGACCTGCCCACGGCGCAGCAGGTTGAACGGAAATTCGTTGCGTTCCCACGAGACGAGCAACGGCACGGCCACGAACAGCGAGCTGTACGAGCCGCTGACCAGGCCAATAGCCAGCACGCCGACGAACTGGTGAATCGGACCGCCGCCCGCCAGGAACAGCGCCAGCAGCACGAACACCACGGCAATCTGCGTCATCAGCGAGCGCTGGATAGTCTCCGTCACGCTGCGGTTCACGATCATCTCGTATGGCTCGCCACGGTGGCGCGTCTCGTTCTCGCGGATGCGGTCGAAGACGACGATGGTGTCCTGAAC
>JADZBY010000678.1 GCA_020851855.1 Anaerolineae bacterium | reverse complement strand
CGTGGCATCTCGCCTGGGCGGCGGCGTCCGGCATGGAGACGATGCTCTTTGGCGCGCTGACGCTCGTCGTGATTCTTCTGGCGCTGCGTGAGCCGAGCGCCGACGCCATCCCGGCGCGCCGCTTCAGGGCGGGCGTCGGCTTCGGGCTGGCCTGCGCGCTGCTCGTGGCGGCGCGGCCCGAAGGCGCGCTGCTCGCCGGCTTGGCCGGGCTGGCGGTGCTCGCCGCCGGTGGATGGGCGAATCGTGGGCCGCGTTTGGCCTGGCTGCTGGGCGCGGCGGTGGGCGGGCTGGCGGGGTTCGCGCCCTATGCGCTGCTCCACATGAGCCTGGGCGGCGGCATCTTGCCCAACACTTTCGGCGCAAAACAGGCCGAAAATGCGCCGCTCCTGGTGCGTGGATTCGCCGCCAACCTCGTGTCGATGCTCATCCCGCTGACCGCCGGGCCGCAGCTCCTGCTCGTGCCCGGCATGATCGTGGCGGTGGGGAGAATGTTCGCCTCACCCCCTGACAAGGACCCTCACCCCAACCCCTCTCCCTCAGAGCGAGGGGCTGAAAAGCGCGATCCACGCTCCCCTCTCCATGAGGGAGAGGGGCAGGGGGTAAGGGTCGTTTCTCTTGTCCTGCTACTCTGGCCGCTCGCCTTGATCCTGCTCTACACCATCCGGATGCCCGCGCCGTACCAGCACGGGCGTTACCTGATGCCCGCGCTGCCCGCCCTGATCGTGCTCGGCGTGGGCGGCACGGCCTGGATCGCGCGCCGCCGCCCGCACCGCGCCGCGATGCGCATCGTGCAGCGCAGCCTGGTCCTGACCGTGATCCTGCTCTTCCCGGTGTTCCTGGTGGCCGGCGCGCGCATTTTCGCCGACGACGTGCGGCTCATCAACTCCGACATGCTCGTCGCGGCGCGCTGGCTCCAGGCGAACGTCGATCCGGCGGATCTGCTGGCCGTGCACGACATCGGCGCGGTGGGATTCTTCGCCAGCGCGCCCGACCGCCCACGCCCGATCCTCGACCTGGCCGGACTGGTCAGCCCGGAAGTGATCCCGCGCTTTCGCGACCCGGCGGCCATGTCCGACCTGATGCGGGCGCGCGGCGTGCGCTATCTGATGCTCTTGCCGCCGCAGTGGGATGACCTGTGGATCGGGCAGGGCGAGACGTGGGGCGTACACTACTGCCCGGTCTTCAATGCGGGCGGCGGAATGGGCGGTATGACCGTGTACGAGTATCGGGAAAGGGGCTGCCCGTGACGCTTGGCGCTGTGCTGGTCATGATCGTTGCCGCGCTGGCGGCCTGGATGCTGCCCCGGCGGCTGGATGGGCTGCTGGTGATGAGCCTGATCGCGCTCTTCGCCCTGCAAAGCGGCCCCGATCCACTGCTCGTTGCCCTGCCGGTCGCCACCGTACTGCTGGTGCTCGGCGTGTGGTGGCTGGTCACGCCGGACGCCGCGCCCGAAGACCGCCGCGCCGCGCTGCTCATCGCCCTGATCACGTTCGCCGTGGCGCTGGCGCGGGCCGCACTCGTTCCACAAGCGCCCGATCAGCCGGCGACGACACTGCGCCTGCCGCTGCTGGCGCTGGGACCGCTGCTGGCGGCGGGAGCGGGTGCGGCGGCGCTCGGCTGGCTCGTCCCGGATGACATCGCGGCGCGGCGGCGGCTGGCGCTCGGCTTCATCCTGCTGATCATCGTCCTGCTGGCGGTGCTCAAGACGCCCGCGCTGCAAAACGCGGCCACCGGCGCGCTTCTGCCCGTTCAGGCCGATCTGACGCCGGTCTGGGGCTGGTTGGGCTTCTCGTACATCGCCTTCCGCCTGATGCACGTTTTGCTCGACTTCCGGGCCAGTCGGCTGGGCGCGGTGAATCTACGGGACTTTGCCCTGTACGTCACGTTTTTTCCGGCGCTGACGGCGGGGCCGATTGCGCGCATCGAGCACTTCACCAAAGAACTCGCCGCGCCGGTCCGCCTCGATACGGCGCGCCTGATCGACGGCGGGCGGCGCATCGGCATCGGGCTGTTCAAGAAATTCGTGCTGGCCGATACGCTGGCGCTGGTGGCGCTGGGGCCGGGGCTTGCTGCGCAGGCCGACGCCGGTCCGGCGCTGTGGTGGCTGATGCTGTACGGCTACGCCTTCCGCATCTACTTCGACTTTGCGGGCTACGTGGACATCGCCATCGGCATCGGGCGGCTGGCGGGCATCGGCCTGCCGGAGAATTTCCAGGCCCCGTACCTGAAGCGCAACATCGGACAGTTCTGGAATAGCTGGCACATCACGCTCTCGACGTGGTTCCGGCTGTACTTCTTCACGCCGCTGAGCCGGGCGCTGATGGCCACGCCGCTCCGTTCGCAGAAGTTGCTGATCATCCTCATTGCCCAGGTGAGCAGCATGGCGCTCATCGGCCTGTGGCATGGCGTGGCGCTCAACTTCGTGCTGTGGGGGGCGTGGCACGGCCTCGGATTGTGGCTGCACCGGACGCTGACCGAGCGCACCGGCGGCTGGGACGCCTTCGTCGCGGCGCGCCCGGCGCTGTCGCGGGTGGTTCACGTGCTGAGTGTGCTGGCCACGTTCCACTTTGTCGCGCTCGGCTGGGTCTTTTTCGCGCTGGGTGATCCCGCGCTCATCCTGCGGACGCTGCACGGGCTGTTCGGGATGGGGTAAAAGTCACCTCTCCCCAATCCCTCTCCATCGTACTCGATGGAAGAGGATCAAGGGCTGAGGCGCGTATCACTGAAGAGGTTCAATTCATGCCACACCAAACGAGTACCTTAACCGCCGCAGACGGCACGCCGCTCTTCACCCGCACCTGGACGCCGGAGCCGGGCCTCTCGGCGCGCGGCGCGCTGGTCATCGTGCACGGCTTTGGCGACCACAGCGGGCGGTTCGCGCACGTCGCGGACTACTTCACCCGGCAGGGCTACACAGTACACGCCCTCGACTTGCGCGGGCACGGCCAGAGCCGGGGCAAGATGCTCGGTTACTTCGACGATTTCAACCAACATGCCGACGACGTGGATGTGCTCGTCACGCGCGCTGTGGAGCAGAACAACGGGCGGCCCGTGTTCGTCCTGGGGCACAGTATGGGCGGGCTAGTCAGCGTGACGTATGCCATCCGCCAGCCATCGCCGGAGCGCGTGCGTGGATTGATGCTCAGCGCGCCGCTGCTGGATGTGCACGAGAAAGCGCCGCTCGCTGTCCAGGTCTTGCTGCGCTACGTGATTCACCCGTTT
>JADZBY010000677.1 GCA_020851855.1 Anaerolineae bacterium | reverse complement strand
CATTGCGATTGCACAATCTCGCCGTTCTCCCGGCAATCTGCCCGCAAGCTTGCCTTTCTGATCTCTTCACATTCTGAACCGGCATTTTCCCGCAGCGCGTGAGGCTTCAACCTTGACGACTCAGAACGTTTGTGCTATGATTCTGACTCTATCCGTTGGACCACCGAACGTGCGCCGTACCCACTTCCCTGACCGGCGTTCTGGCCCATCTGTGGGCGGCTACCCTGAGACACGGGCAGCGCGCCCTGGCAATCGAAGGGGGACTTTTCAACATGGAACGAGAGCCGGTTCGTCCCGACCAGCACGCTGGCTTTCGAAGCCTGTCCGGCAATCCCTGGGCAGGGAGTGGGGAGTCTCGCACTGTGGACATCACACGCTTGATGCAGGACATCGACCTGCGTCGTGTGGTTGAGGAAGACCTGGGCCAGCCGCACAGCCGGGGCAAAGCCTGGCGCTGGCGCTGCCCGTTTCACAACGAACAGAATGGCCGCCACAGCCTCGCCGTGTGGCAGAACGGCTGGCGCTGCCTCGGCAAGTGCCAGCGCGGCGGCGATGCGCTCTCGTGGGTCATGCACTACCGCCGGCTGAGTTACCAGGATGCCGTCCAGGTGCTCGAACCGGCGCTGGCAGGCAGCCGGACGGTACGCCCACGCCCCGCGCCGAGCGCGCCCACGCCGCCTGCGCCCGTGCCCGATTACCGCCCGTCATCCGTCGATGAGACGGACACCGACTGGCGCGCCCTGACTGCCGCCGCCGCGATTCCCTCAGAGCCACCCAGCGAAGCGTGGCAGGACCTTGCCGTAAAGGTGGTCGATCAGGCGCAAGACTGGCTCTGGGGACCGGCGGGCGAGGCGGCGCTCGCTTTCCTGCGCAACGAGTGCGGCCTGTACGCCGACACCATCCGTGAGGCGCGCCTCGGTTACGTCCACGGCGAGCCGGACGGTTGGCGTGCGCTGTACGGGCTGTCCGTGCCATGCGGCATTACGCTGCCCTGGTTCGTCGGCGGCGACCTGTGGGGCGTGCGCGTGCGGCGAATCGGCAATGCGGCGAGCTACGCCGAGGTGGCGGGCGGCAACGTGCCTGGGGCGCTGTACTGGGCCGATAACCTGCTCGCCGGGTGGCCGGCCTTTGCCACGGGCGACGAGTTCGACTGCCTGATCGCGTGGCAGGAAGGCATGGACCTGGTCTGCCCGGTCGCGCCGGGAGCCGCCGAAGCGCTGCTCAACGTGCGCTGGGCCGAAGCCATCGGCGCGGCGCAGGTCGTGTACACGCTGGCCGGGTCGCCGCTGGCCGGCGAAAAACTGTTGGCCCGGCTGCGCGCCCTGCCCGTGTGCGCGGAACGGCTGCGCCTGCCCGAAGGCAGGGACCTGTCCGGCTTCTTCCGCCGCGCCGGGACGAATACCTTCCGCGATTGGCTCAAGGGCATCGTCGCGGCCCTCTAAAGCTGCGCCCCTGCTCCATCCCACGGGTGATTCGGCGGCGGCGGCGCGCCGGGAATATCTTCAGCGCCCTTATGCCAAAATTCTCTCAATTTCGGCGTGCCCGACGCCGTTATCACCCACCGGAATCTGTGGCCCCTTCTGCAACCGCCTGGGATCGACCTTGCGCGCTGCCTCGTTGCTTTGCATTGTGGCGTCCACTATAATAAAGCCATCATCCATTCTTTCGGCTCGTTCATCTGTCTCATGCGTGATGGTGGCACTCATCGAACATGGTCGAGACACAGAAGTTCGCTGGCGATCCCAAGCACCCGCCTGGGTCGGACACGACGTTGCAGGTTGGTTCCGTCCTGCAGAGCCGCTATAAAATCACCGGTATCCTGGGCGTGGGCGGCATGGGGTCCGTCTATCTCGCCCGCGACATGCACTTCCCCACGGTGCAGCGCAATGTGGCCGTCAAGGAGATGCTCAATCTTGCCGCCATCCCGAACCTGCGCGAGATTACGCTGCGCAACTTCGAGCGTGAGGCAAATATCCTGGCCGACCTGAGCCACCCCGCCATTCCCAAAATCTACGACTATTTCTCCAACCGGGACAAAGCCTACCTGATCATGGAATACATCAGTGGGCGCGACCTGGAACAGATCATCAACTCGATGCCGGACTTTCTCCCCTTCGAGATGGTGAAAAAATGGGCCATCGAGATGTGCGACGTGTTGCACTATTTGCACTCGCACAAGCCCGATCCGATCATCTTCCGCGACATGAAGCCGTCCAACATCATGATCAACGATCAGAATGTGGTGCGGCTGATCGACTTCGGCATCGCCAAGACCTTCCAGCCCGACCAGAAGGGCACGCAGATCGGGACCGAGGGCTATTCGCCGCCGGAGCAGTATCGCGGCGAAGCGACGCCCAGCGGTGACGTGTACGCCCTGGGCGCGACGCTTCACCACGCGCTCACCCGGCGCGATCCGCGCGTCGAAGCGCCCTTCAGCTTCTCCGAGCGGCCCATCCGCGAGTTGAATCCGAGCGTGCCGGAAGGCTTCGCGCAGATCGTGATGAAGACGCTCGCCTACAACCCGGCAGAGCGTTATCCGACCGCCGACGCGATGAAGCAGGCCATCCTCGATCTGGACAAACACGTCGCCATCCTGCCCGGCCCACGCACCGCCCTGCCGTCCGGCGCTGAGCCGCGCGACGACTTCGACTCCGTCGAGCTGGTGAAGCCGTTGTGGAAGTTCCGCGTTGAAGAAGAAGTGCGCGCGACGCCGATCTATTTCAAAGGGCGTATCTACGTCGGCGCGTACGACTACAACCTGTACTGCCTGGATGCGGCGGACGGCTCCTTCAAGTGGAAATTCCCCACCGACGGCGGCATCCCGGGCACGGCGGCCATTGTGCCGGATGAAAACCTCGTGCTCTTCGGCTCCGAGGACCGCTCCCTGTACGCGCTGGACGTGCGCACCGGCAAGATCGTGTGGTCCTTCCAGTCAGGCGGGCCGATCCGGGCCTCGGTGGCCGTCGATCACGGGCACGTCTTCTTCGGCAGCGACGACGGCAAGCTCTACGCCGTCCGCCTGACGAGCGGGCGGCTGGCCTGGAAGTTCGAAGGCTCCGCCCCGATCCGCTGCAAACCGGCCATCACCGGCGACCGCATCATCGTCGGGCTGGAAAACGGCGAAGTGCTCGGCGTGGACCTGTCCGGCGTGGTCAAGTGGCGCTTCAAGGCCAAGCGCGGCGTGCTCTCGACGCCCGTCGTCTCCGAGCAGATCGCCTACTTCGGCTCGCTCGACTGGCACGTGTACGCCGTCGATACGCAGTCGGGCTGGGGCATCTGGCGCTACCGGACGGGCAATGCTATCGTATCGTCGCCGACCATCGTTGGCCGCCACCTGTTCATCGGCTCGGCGGACAACCACCTGTATGCTCTGGATGTCAGTCGAAACGGGGCTGAAGTCTGGAAATACAAGACCGAAGGCCAGGTCGTTTCGTCGCCCGTGTACAGTAACGGCGCAGTGTACTTCGGCGGCGCGGATGGTTATGTGTACAGTGTCGACGCGAAAAAGGGCCAGCTGCGCTGGAAATACCAGACCGACGGCCCCATCTCGTCGTCTGCGTCGGTCATCGAGAACATCGTCTACATCGGCTCTACCGACCATTGTGTGTACGCATTGAGCGTTTAGATCGCTTGCCGGGGAGAACACCATGGGCTTTTTCCGCCGCCTGTTCGGGCTGCCATCAGACGAGGTCGAGGCGAATGCGCCAAAGGAGACTCCGCTCTCCGGGCAGGCGCCGGAGATAACCGCGCCCGGCGTCGCCGTGGACACCACACCGCCGCCGATCATCGATGTCACGCCGCCCCCGACGTCACAGCCGCCGCCCACGGTGCAGCTTGACAACGTGACGCGCCAGCTTCCGCCGCTGGAATCGTTCGTGGGCAAGCCCGGCAAGCACCTGAGTTACGGCGTCAGCACCCATGTGGGGGCCGTGCGCACCAACAACCAGGATGCGCTGCTCACCATGCTCAGCTCCGCCATCAGCGCGGACGGTTACCCGGAGTTTGGCCTGTTCATCGTCGCGGATGGCATGGGCGGCCACCACGACGGCGAGCGGGCGTCGGCGCTGGCCACGCGCGTTGTCGCCGAAGAGTTCACTGCCAGCTTTTACATGAAACTGCTGGCCAAAGTCCCCGAAGAAGAGCGCCCACTCGTCTCCGAGGTGCTCACGCAGGCCGTTCAACATGCCAACGAAGTGATCTCGAAGGAGATCCCCGAAGGCGGAACAACCGTGACGGCGGTCGCCATCGTCGGCGATCTGGCGTACATCGCCCACGTGGGGGACAGCCGCGCCTACCTGATGGTCAATTCGGACGGCCTCGACCAGATCACGCGCGATCATTCGCTCGTCCAACGGCTCATCGAGCTGGATCAGCTCACCCAGGAAGAGGCGGCCAGCCACCCCCAGCGGAACGTGCTGTATCGCGCCGTCGGGCAGAGCGAAACCGTCGAGATCGACACGTCAACGCGCCGCCTCGCCCCCGGCTCGCGCCTGATCCTCTGCTCGGATGGCTTGTGGGGCCAGGTTCCGCCCGACCAACTTCACCAGGTGATCGCCACGTCCATGTCGCCGCAGGATGCCTGCGACCGGCTGGTGAACATTGCCAACGAGCGCGGCGGGGTGGACAATGTGACGGTGATCATCATCCAGTTGCCGGGTTAGCCTGTCACTGTATGGCGCTGCCTCACTCACCAACGCCTGGTCGTCGCATCTGCGCAAGGCCCCCCGCAACCTTACAGCGCCGGGCCGGTGTCTTTTGCCGTCACTTACGGCAGAAGCCCGCCCCGGATATACTATACGCTCATGCAGGCGCTAACTGAGCTGGCGTCGCCGCCTGCTTTCAATCCTGTCGTAATGTTGCCAGCGGAGTTACGAATTGCGCTATGAGCGACGTGCAGGACCTCTACGCAACGCTGGGTGTGCCGCCAGACGCTTCGGTTGAGGACATTCGCCAGGCCTATCGCATCGCGGCCCGGCGGCTTCACCCGGACGTCAACAGTAGTCCGGGCGCGGCCAACCAATTCCGCGACATCACCGCCGCTTATGAAGTGCTCAACGATCCGGTGGCGCGCCAGAAATATGACATGAAACGGGCACAAGCCGGCGCTGGTAAACGCTATTTCAGCGTGCGCCTCACGCCCAGCCGCCGTGTCCTGACGGTCATGCCCGAACCGCAGGTCGTCTATGTCCTGGTCGAGATCGTGCCCAACTCGACCATTGACGCCCGCCAGACAAACACGCCGCTCAACCTCACGCTGCTCGTGGACCGCTCCACGTCCATGAACGGGCCGCGCCTGGATCGGGTCAAGATCGCTTCCCACCAGTTGATCGACGAGCTTTCCGGCAAGGATGTGCTGTCGCTCATCTCGTTCAGCGACAAAGCCGATGTGATGCTCAAGGCCGCCCCGCTCGCGGACAAGGTCGGCGCAAAGGCCCTGGTGACGATGATGAGCGCCAGCGGCGGCACAGAGATGCTGCAAGGGATGCTGGCGGCAGCGGAGCAGGTGCGCCGCTACGCGGGCAAGAACTTCGTCAACCACATCATCATGATCACCGACGGGCGCACCTACGGCGACGAGCCGGCCTGCCTCGAGCTTGCCGAAAAGCTCGCCGCCGAGGGCATCGGCGTCAGCGCCATGGGCCTGGGCGACGAGTGGAACGACACGTTCCTCGATCAGATCGCCAGCCGCACCGGCGGCGTCACCGAGTACATCACATCGCCGAACGCCGTGGTCCATTTCCTGAACGACCGTGTGCGCGCCCTCGGCAATGCGCTCGCGGAGCGCCTGAGCGTGTCGCTTGCGCCCGATCCGGACGTGAAAATCGAGTCGGCGTTCCGGCTCACGCCCATGCCGCAGCCCGTCCTTCTGGAAAGCGATCCGATCCTTCTCGGCCAGCTCCAGGCCCGGCACAACACGTCGGTCCTCATCCAGCTTCAGTTGCCGCCGCTCAAGCTCGCCGGTTT
>JADZBY010000676.1 GCA_020851855.1 Anaerolineae bacterium | reverse complement strand
TTTGACCGAAGGGCTGGTGGCGCTGCTGGCCAACGGGCTGAAGCGCCTGAACGGCAGCGGCGGCGATCCCGTGGTGCAGTTGCAGACCAGCTTCGGCGGCGGCAAGACGCACAGCATGCTGGCGCTGTATCACCTGTGCGGCGGCCAGATTCGCCTGTCCGAGATTCCCGGCGGCGAGCAGATCCTGGCGCGCGTGGGCAACGTGGACGACCGTATCGAGGCGCAACGCGCCGTCATCGTCGGCACCGCCTTCAGCGCCACCCAGCCGCGCCAGTACAAAGACGCCACCACGCGCACACTGTGGGGCGAGATTGCCTATCAGCTTGGCGGCGCGGCCGGCTATCAACTGGTGGCGCAGGCCGACCTGGCGGGCATCAGCCCCGGCTCCGACGACCTGCTCAAGCTGCTGGAACAACACGGCCCCGCGCTCATCCTCCTGGATGAACTGGTGGCCTTCGCGCGCAACCTGTACGGCAGCAGCGAGCGCCTGCCCGCCGGCACGTTCGACTCGCTCACCACCTTCATCCAATCGCTGACCGAGGCGGTCAAGCGCTCCAGCGACGCCGTGCTGCTCATCTCCATCCCCGTGTCCGAGCGCTTCGGCCAGCGCGACTACCGCCCGGACGCCTCGGAGATCGAGATTGGCGGCACAGCCGGCCATGCCGCGCTGGACATCTTGCAGCACACCATCGGGCGTGTGGAGGCGATGTGGCGGCCCGTCACCGCCAGCGAGAGCTTCGAGATCGTGCGGCGACGGCTGTTCTCCGAGCAGATGGACGTGGCCGCGCGCGACGCCACCGTGAATGCCTTTCGCAAGCTGTACCGCGACCAGAGCGCCGACTTCCCCTCCGGCGTGGCCGAGGCTGAATACGCCGAGAAGTTGCGCGCCGCCTACCCCATTCACCCCGAACTGTTCGACCGGCTGTACCTGGACTGGTCCACGCTGGAACGCTTCCAGCGCACGCGCGGCGTCTTGCGCCTGATGGCGGCGGTCATTCACCAACTGTGGGTCAGCAACGACGCGTCGCTGATGATCCTGCCCGGCAGCGTGCCGCTGTGGGCCGCGGCGGTGCAAAACGAGATGACGCGCTACCTGCCGGAGAACTGGTCGGCCATCCTGGATATTGACATCGACGGCGCCGAGTCGCGCCCCTACCAGATCGACAAGAGCGTGCCCACGCTGGGGCAGATCAGCGCGTGCCGCCGCGTGGCGCGCAGCGTGTTCATCGGCTCGGCCCCCTCGGCGGGGGCGCAGGGCATGCGCGGGTTGGAGGAGGTGCGCATCCGCCTGGCCGTGGCCCAGCCCGGCGAGCAGATCGCCATGTTCGGCGACGCGCTGCGCCGCATGAGCAACCAGCTCACCTTCCTGTACAGCGATGGCGCGCGCTACTGGTACGACACGCGCCCCACGGTGAACCGCATGGCGCAGGATCGCGCGCAGAACCTGCCGCAGGACGAGGTGCAGGGCGAGATTGTGGACCGGCTGCGCAAGATCAAGCCCAATCCCGATCAGTTCCGCTCACCGCACATCGCACCGCGCGGCTCAGCCGACGTGTCCGACGAGCCGCGCGCCCGCGTGGTCGTGCTGGACCCGGAGTTCGGGCACAAGCGCGCCACCGGCGAGTCCGACGCGCAACGCCACGCGCGCGATATCATGCTCAACCGTGGCACGGGGCCGCGCATCCACCGCAACATGCTGGTGTTCATTGCGCCCGACGCCGCCAACGAACTGGCGCTGGAAAAAGGCGTGCGCGAATACATGGCATGGTTGTCCATTGACCAGGAGAAGGACGTGCTGAACCTGGACGGCCAGCAGCGCAAGCAGGTGCAGACCAACCTGCGCCGCGCCGATGAGACCGTGACCGCGCGCATCCAGGAGACGTATAGCTGGTTGATCGTGCCGGTGCAGCGCGATCCCACCGGGCCGGTGGAGATGCAGGCGCTGCGCATCAGCGGGTCAGAGAGCTACTTCGAGCGCGCCTTCCGCAAACTGCGCCAGAGCGAGATGCTGATCGCGCGCTGGTCGCCGGAGAGCCTGCGCATGGAGCTGGATCATTTCCTGTGGCGCGGCCAGCCGCACGTGAAGGTGAAGCAACTGTGGGACGATCTGACACAATACTGCTACCTGCCGCGCCTGGCGAGTGAAGATGTGCTGACGAACGCCATCCAGGATGGGCTGGCCCGCCTGACTGACGAGCCATTCGCCTACGCCACCATGGTGGATGCCGATGGGCGCTACAAGGGGCTGACATGGCACAGGCCCGGCGCGCAAGTCTACGGCAACGACGATGACGTACTGGTTCACCCCGACGCCGCGCGCCGCCAGGAAGCCGAGGACGCCGCCAGACTGAAGCAGGACACGAAGCAGGACACGGGGGTGCGTGACCGTGACGCGGGTGTTGCAACTGGGTCAAGCGATGGCGAGAGCGCAGGCCCTACCCCCCATCCCCTATCCCCTATCCCCCACACCCCACCTCCCGCTCCCCCCACGCGCTACTACGGCACCGCGCGCCTCGACCCGCGTCGCGCCAATCGCGAGATGGCGACCATTGTGGAAGAGGTGATCGCGCGGCTGGTCAGCGAAGCCGGGACAGAGGTGACCCTCACCGTGGAGATCAGCGCGTCACGCATGCTGGGCTTCGACGAAGCCACCGTGCGCACCGTCAGCGAAAACAGCCGCACGCTCAAGTTCATCAGCCACGGGTTTGAGGGGGAGTAGGCAGTAGCCAGTAGTCAGTAGCCAGTAGTCAGTAGTCAGAAAGAAGAAGGCGGTCGATAATCATCAATCGCTAATCGTCAATCGCATTG
>JADZBY010000675.1 GCA_020851855.1 Anaerolineae bacterium | reverse complement strand
TACAATCATTCCAACGTCGACTCGGACGAGGTGCTGTATTACGTCGAGGGCGATTTCATGTCGCGCAAGGGTGTGGAGCGCGCCTCGTTGACCATCCACCCGAACGGCATCCCCCACGGGCCGCATCCGGGGCGCTACGAAGGCTCTATCGGCAAGGTGCGCACCGACGAGTTGGCGGTCATGGTCGATACCTTCCGCCCGTTGCGCCTTGCCCGTGCGGCGCTCGCCTTCGAAGACCCGGCTTATCCGACCAGTTGGCTGCCCAACGAAACCGAGTGAGATTTGGGCGGCCTGACCGTTCGAGGCGCGAAGGACCTGCGGTACAATGAGACGCGAACCGTACTGTCCAAGAGAACCCGCATGATCATCGATCCACACGAATTGCCGCAAGCCATGCGGTACAAGCTGCTCATCGGCTCCATCGTGCCGCGCCCCATCGCCTGGGTGAGCACGATCAGCGCCGCCGGGGAGTACAATCTGGCCCCGTTTTCATATTTCACCATCGCCGCCACCGTGCCCATGACGCTCATCTTCTGCCCGCAGGTGTCCACCGCGACGGGCCGGCACAAGGATACGCTGCGCAACATCCGCAGCGTGCCGGAGTTCGTCGTGAATATCACGAACGAGGACACCGCCGAGCAGATGAACAAGACGGCCACCGAACTGCCGCACGGCGCGTCCGAATTTACCTGGGCCGGCGTGACGCCCGCGCCGAGCCAGAGCATCCGTCCGCCGCGCGTGGCCGAAGCGCCGATTGCGTTCGAGTGCCGCTTGCAGCGCATCGTCACCATCTCCGACGCGCCGGGCGGCGGTTCGGCGGTGTTCGGGGAAGTGCAACTGGTGCACATCCGCGAGGACCTGTACGATGTGAAGACGGGCCGCATCGCCCTGGACCGGCTCAAGCCTATTGGGCGTCTGGCGGGGAACAGCTACGCGCGGGTGAACGATGTGTTCGACCTGGAGCGCCTCGCACCGCCCAAACCGGGCGACGGGCGCGACGGCTGAGCGAGACAAAGGCGAGGCGGAACCAAAACGGGCGGGCCAATCTGGACCCGCCCGCTTCTTTCCTTGAACCAGGCTCACGCGGCATTATTTCTGGCCATTGCAGGTATCCGGCGACCACAGGCCGCGGTTTTCCGCCTCGGCGTCGCGCTGCGCGGCCTTGAACTGGCTCTGGTACTTGTATGCCCGGTCGTAGGTGTATTCGTATGCGTAGCCTTCCGCAATCATCTGCATGTTGAACAGCCGCCCATCTTCGAACCACACGTAACCAAGCAGACGCCCGTAGCGGTCGCGCGTGTCCTGGGTCTCGTCCGCCTCGAAATAGACCGCCTGGTTGTCCAAGAGGTCATGGGCGCGCGCAGATGCTTCCCGCCCGAAGCACTCCACCGGGCGGTTCGGCGCGACGGTTTCCGGCGTGTTCAGCCCGATCAGGCGGATGGTTTCTTCCGTGCCGTTCAAGTTGATGCGGACCGTATCGCCATCCACCACGCGCACCACGGGGGCGCGGGTCAGCCCTTGCGGCATGGCCGGGTAGCGCACCTCGCCCGTGTTCGGCGGCGCAGTCGGGCCGGTCGTGGCCGGCGCTGTGGTGACGGGCGCGGTCTGCTGGATGGTGGGCGTGGGGAGATTCGAATCGAGCAGGCCGGGATTGCGGACCAGCACCAGCCCGAAGATGCCGAGCACGATCAGGACGAGCACCTGCACCGACCGGGGCAGCCCGGCGAAGATGCGCATCAGATCGGATGTGTTTCCGGAGCTTGCGCTTCGCGCCGAGGAAGATGAAGAGCGACGTTTCGTCATGACAATCCGCTTCTATTGACTGAAAGATGGCGAATGAAGCGAGTTTAACACAGTTGGCGTGCAAGTGGGCTGGTATCGCGCCCATGTTTGGGTGTACAATTATATATAATATATAGGCCGCAGTATGCCGAGGATACCATGCAGAGCGAACTGATTGGTGAGCAATCCGCAGAGTACTTTATTGATCTCGAAGAGCGTTATGGCGCGCACAACTACCACCCGCTGGATGTGGTCATCCGCGAGGCCGAGGGCGTGTGGGTGACCGATGTCGAGGGCAAGCGCTACCTGGACTGCCTGAGCGCCTATTCCGCCGTGAACCAGGGCCACGCGCACCCGAAAATCCGCAAGGCGCTCATCGAGCAAGCCAGCCGCGTCACACTGACCGCGCGCGCCTTCCGGAATGACCAGCTTGGCCCGTTCTACAAGGAACTCTCCGACCTGACCGGCTACCCGCGCGTATTGCCCATGAACACCGGCGCGGAAGCCGTCGAAACGGCCATCAAGCTCGCCCGCAAGTGGGGCTACAAGGTGAAGGGTGTGCCGGAAGGGCAGGCCGAGATCATCGTCTGTGAGGGCAATTTCCACGGACGCACGACGACCATCGTCGGCTTCAGCACCGAGGCGCAGTACCGCGACGGCTTCGGGCCGTTCACGCCCGGCTTC
The DNA here is from genome assembly GCA_020851855.1 of Anaerolineae bacterium. Taxonomy (GTDB): domain Bacteria; phylum Chloroflexota; class Anaerolineae; order Aggregatilineales; family UBA2796; genus JADZBY01. The sequence goes on along the minus strand of JADZBY010000675.1, from coordinate 7,507 downwards.
AAGATCATCCCCTACGGCGACGCCGGCGCGCTGGAAAAGGCCATCACGCCGAACACGGTCGGCTTCCTGGTCGAGCCGATCCAGGGCGAAAACGGCGTGGTCGTGCCGCCCGCCGGATTCTTGCGCCGCGCCGCCGAGTTGTGCAAAAAGCACCGCGTTTTGTTGCTCAACGACGAGATTCAGACCGGCCTGGGCCGCACCGGCAAGCTGCTGATGCAGGAACATGACGGGGTGCGCGCCGATGTGATCATGCTCGGTAAGGCGCTGTCGGGCGGCTTTTACCCGGTGTCCGCCGTGCTGGCCGACGAAGAGACGATGGGCGTGTTTCATCCCGGCGATCACGGCAGCACCTTTGGCGGCAATCCGCTCGGCGCTGCGGTGGCGCGGGCGGCGCTGCGTGTGCTGGTCGAAGAGAACCTGATCGACAATGCGGCGCGCATGGGCGAGTACTTCCAGGACCAACTGGCCGAGATCAACAGCCCGCACATCCGCGAGGTGCGTGGGCGCGGCCTGCTGATCGGCGTCGAACTGAAGCCGGAAGCGGGCGGCGCGCGGCGGTTCTGCGAGGCGCTGCGGGATCGCGGCGTGCTGGCCAAAGAGACGCACACGCACACGCTGCGCTTTGCGCCGCCGCTGGTCATTCAGCGCACGGAAATCGACTGGGCGCTGGAGCGCATCCGGCCCGTGCTGATGATGGCGTAGGCGGTCGGAGCGGGCGCGTCGCCGCGCATTCCAACATGGCGATTCGGGTGGGTAAGGGCGCATCACGATGCGCCCTTTTCCTACCCTTTCCGCCACGGACTCGTGAAGCGCCTCGAACGCGCGGCGTTACCCTGCTGAGGCTCCGCCCGCTTCCAATGTCGAATTTGCCTTGCAACACGCCCACCCTTCGTCTATAATTCCAACTTTGCACGTGATAGATCGCGCTACACAAGCGGAAAAACGCCCTCGCCCGGAGGCTTCAACTCGGTGTTTCAGCAGAAAACGCAGGCCGCAGCGTACTGGACCAAGTCCTTTCGCGTGAGCAAGGCCGACATTGACTACCTCTTCGCGCAATTCCTCGAAAACGAGACGCCGCTGACCAGTCGCGAGGTGGCGCTGACCATCGTTCGGCACCGCGTGAAGCAGGAACACGACCGCCTGCGCAAGCTGGTGAAGAAGGGCGAGGTCTTCCAGCCGCGAAAGGCGTACCAGGTTGGCCAGGAGCTGATCTTCCCCGCCTCGGACTTTGCCCAGGGCAAGGTGGTGAGCGAGCGGCCCGGTCGCAACCATGAGATCGGGGAGTTCACCGTGATCGAGGTGGACTTTGGCGGCTCGAATCGCAGAGAGTTCGCCAGCGCCCTGCCCGTGCCGCACGCGCTCAACCTGGACGAGGACGGCGGGCAGGAACTCAAGCTGCCCACCATCGACCCGGAAGAGGTCATGGCCGAGTTTGGCGAGAGCATTATTGACGAGGTCGAAGCGCGCCTGGTAGATGAGCCAGACGCGATTTTCGTCAATGGCCGCTGGTTCCTCAAATCGCTTCTCGCGGACGTGAACATCGGCCATCTGCATCTGGCCGAGGCGATTCTGGACCTGGCCGAAGGCAAGCCGCTGCCCACCACGGCGATGATGGATGAGATCGGCCTCAGTCCGGAAGTATCGCCCGCGCTGCGTGAGTATTCGCTCGACGTGGCGCTCAGCCAGGATGACCGCTTCGACAACGTCGGCTCGGCGGGCAAAACGCTGTGGTTCCTGCGCCGGCTGGAGCCGCCCGAAGTGGTGCGCATCCCGCCGCGCCTGGAATACCGGCCAGAGCCGTATGACGCCGGGGCGTTGACCGACGAGTTGCGCGCGCTTGAGGCCGAGCTTGCCGACGAATTCTCGCCCATGGAGCCGCCGGAAACGCCGCCATCCGAGCTGACGGTGACGCTGATCTACCCGCACCGCCGCGTCGGCGCGCTGCCCATGAACGCCGCATTGGAGCGGATGCTCCCGGCAGCGGGCGACTCACCCCGCATCTGGGTGACGCTCGTGGACGAGCAGACGGGCGACGAGTTCGCCGGGTGGGTCATGCGCGAAGGGCGTTACGTATTCGGCCTGAGCGACTTCTACCGCCGCCACAAGCTGCCCATCGGCGCATATGTGACCATCAAGCGCACGGATGACGTGGACCGGCTGATCGTGTCCTTCAGCGGCCACCGCGCGCGCACGGAATATATCCGGCTGGCCATCCCGAACGCCGGGCGGCTGCACTTTGAGAACTTCAAGCGCTCCATCGGCGCGGTCTATGACGAGCTGCTGATCCTGGGCGCAGAAGATATCGACGGCGTGGACGATGTCTGGGCGCAGACGCGGCAGCGCAACCGCCGCCTGCACGAGATCATGGCCGATCTCATCCCGGAATTGGCGCGCCTGAACCCGCAGAACGCCGTGCACGCCAAGACGTTGTACAGCGCCATCAACATCATCCGCCGCACGCCGCCCGGCCCGATCTTTGCCGCGTTGGTGGCCCGACCCGAATTCCAGCATGTGGGCGGACCGTACTGGCGCATGGCGGCGGACCGGCAAGGTTAGGATGGGTAACCGGTTGGAACGTGGGACGTAAGGAGCCGCATTGACCAGCACGACACCGCCCCTCAGTCAACGTGTGAAGCCGACGCTGGAGACTCGCTTTCACATTGACTATGACTGGTGGAAACGGGAAGGCCGCGATTTGCGGGCGTACCTGATCAGCCACCTGCTGCCCGAACAACGGGCGCAGTTTGAAAACATGCGCGAAGAAGCGCCCATCGACTGGGTCGATCCGGCGACCGCCGAGGTCCGGCAGGTCGATGCGCTGCAACAGGCGTTGGCCATCGCCGTGCGCGACGCCCAGTTCATCAACGAGCGCACCGCCCTGGTGGACGCCATCTTCCGCGTGTTTCTGGCCAACGGCAACAAGCCCCTGACGCCCGTGGAACTGGGCGTCGAGATCAGCCGCCCGGCAATGACCATTCTCCGCACCCTGTCCGGTGCGCAGGTCTACAAAGGACTGCGCCCCGTGGCCGAGTGAGCCTGCCTTCCCCGCGCGCCTTCCGGTCGATGCCCGTGGCCCGTCGTTCACCGGCTGCGGGTTCCGAGTTGACATTCCGCGTTGATACCCTTAGCATGAGCATACGTGGCGGGCGTATCGTGGCCCGGTACGCCACGCCGGTTTCTATCAGGTAAACCTACCCTATGGATGAAAAATCGGCGCTCGTCCTCGAGCTGCCCAAGATTCTCGAACAACTGGCCGCCCATTCCAGCTTTTCGGCGGGCGCGGCGCTCATCCGCCAATTGCACCCCACCGGCGACATTCGCGAGGCGCGCGACTGGCAGCAAGAGACGACGGAAGCGCGCACCCTGCTTCAATCCAAGTCCGACCTGACGTTGGGCGGCGCGCGCGATGTGCGTGGGCCGGTCGAACAGGCGCAGCACGGCATCATCCTGGACCCGCCCATCCTGCTCGACATTCGCGGCACGCTGCGCCGGGCAGGCACGCTCAAGCGCACGTTGGGGCGGCTGCGCAGCCAGTTCCCCATGCTGGGCGGCATTGCCGAAGGGCTGGAAGAGTGCGCGGGCCTGCAGAACGAGATCAGCGCGGCGCTGGACGACAACGGCAACATCTACGACAGCGCCAGCCCGAAACTGGCCGTAATCCGCCGTGATCTGCGCGTCGCCAGCGACAAGCTACAGAGCCGCCTGAACAGCCTCGTCAACAACGCCACGTATGCCAAGTACCTGCAAGAGCAGCTCGTCACGCAGCGCAACGGGCGCTATGTCGTGCCGCTGCGCTCGGAGTTTAAGGGCAAGATTCCCGGCATCGTGCACGATCAGTCATCCAGCGGCGCGACGATTTTCATCGAGCCGCTGGTCACGGTGGAGCTGAACAACGCCGTGCGCGAGCTTCAGCTTGCCGAAGAGGACGAGATTCGTCGCATCTTGCGCGAATTGAGCGAACTGGTGGGCCACGAGGGCGAGTTCATCGTGCGCACCGTGGATGGGCTGGCGCACCTGGACATGATCTTTGCCAAAGCGCGTTATGCCGAGGCGATCACCGCCACCGCGCCGCGCCTGATCGGCTTCAACGAGGCCGCGAACGGCGCAAATGGCGCGCATCCGGGCAGCATGATCCACCTCGAATCGGCGCGCCACCCGCTGCTTGACCCGCGCACCGTCGTGCCCATCGACCTGAGCCTGGACGACAACACCTACGCGCTGGTCCTGACCGGGCCGAACACGGGCGGCAAGACGGTCGCGCTCAAGACCATCGGGCTGCTGACGCTCATGGCGCAGTGCGGGCTGCACATCCCCGCCGAAGAGGGCGCGGTGCTGTCCGTCTTCGAGGGCGTGTACGCGGACATCGGCGACGAGCAGAGCATCGAGCAGTCGCTCTCGACCTTCTCGTCGCACATGACGAACACGATCAAGATTCTGCGGGAAGCGGACCGCCGGTCGCTGGTGCTGCTGGATGAGCTTGGCGCGGGCACTGACCCGGCGGAAGGCTCGGCGCTGGCGCGCGCCATCCTGATCCACCTGTTAGAGCGCAGCGTGACGACGCTCGTCACCACGCACCACCCGGAACTGAAGATCTTCAGCCAGCAGCGCCCCGGCGTGCGCAACGCCAGCGTCGAGTTCGACCTGGAAACGCTGCGCCCGACGTACCGGCTGGTGGTCGGCATTCCGGGCCGCTCGAACGCGCTGGCCATCGCCTCACGCCTGGGCCTGCCCGCCGAGATCATCGAGAAGGCGCGCAGCATGGTCGGCACGGAAGACCTGATTGCCGATAATCTGCTGGACGAACTGGCGAAAACGCGCGAAGAGACGCGCCACGCCCGTGATGCGGCCATCGCCAACCAGAAGAAGGCGGAAAATTTGGCCCGCGAACTGCGCGAACGGCTCGATGCGGCGGAGAAAGAGCGGCAGGACGTGCTGGCGGGCGCGCGCCGCATTGCCGAGCGCGAACTGGACGAGCTGCGCCGCGAGATTCGTAAGATTCGCGCCGGCCTGCAAACCGCCGGGCAGCCGTTGGACGCCATCAAGCGGCTGGAAGAATCCGCCTTCAATGTGCGCCCGAACATCGACGCGCCCGCCGACGAGAAGGACATCCCCGACGTGGGCGCGCCTGCGCCGGAATACCGCCTCGGCCAGACGGTGTGGGTCAGCTCGCTCAAGTCTGAGGGCCAGATCACGGAGATTTCGGCCACGGATGTGGAAGTCGCCATCGGGCGGCTGCGCGTGCGGGCCAAGCTGGACGAGATCGAGCGACGCAACGGCCCGGAAAAGCCCGAAAAGTCGCGCGAGCCGCGCATGGAATACACCACGTCGCCCGGCCTGGAACTGGATTTGCGCGGGGCGCGGGTCGAGGACGCGCTGCAACAGGTGGACAACTACCTGGACGCGGCGTACATGGCCGGGCTGCCCTTTGTGCGCATCATCCACGGCAAGGGCACGGGCGCGCTGCGCAAGGCCATCCGGGATGTGCTGCACGCGCACCCGTTGGTCAGCAAATACCAGCGCGGCGAGGAAAAAGAGGGCGGCGACGGCGTGACGGTTGTCAACCTTGTGCCCATGACGTGACGGAGCGAGTGTATCTGTGTCGAACCGTGAGCAAAACGAGCGCAACAGCCCGAATCTGACCGGTTCTGATCCGGAAAAGGCGTATCTGGTGGGCGCGGACGTGCGGTCGGCGCGCCCGCTGCTGCGCGTCGAGGATTCGCTCGACGAGCTGGCGCTTCTGGCGCAAACGGCGGGCATTGAGATCGTCGGGCGGGCCACGCAGCACGTGCGCCAGATCGATCCGGCCACCTACATCGGTTCGGGCAAAGTCGCCGCCATTCACGAGGCCGTCACCGAACTCGGCGCAGACATGATCATCTTCGACGACGAGCTATCGCCGCGCCACCAGCGTGAGTTGGAGAAAATCTTTGGCGAGGACGTGAAAGTCATCGACCGCTCGGCGCTGATCCTGGACATTTTCGCCCAGCACGCCCGCACCCGTGAAGGCGCGCTCCAGGTGGAACTGGCGCAGTACGAGTACCGCCTGCCGCGCCTGACCCGGCAGTGGACGCACCTGGCGCGCCAGGCCGGCGGCGGCGCAGGCCGTGGCGGCACGGGCGGCGTCGGGCTGCGCGGCCCCGGCGAGACGCAGCTTGAGGTGGACCGGCGCGACATCGGGCGGCGCATCAGCCGGCTGAAGCAAGAGCTTGAAGCCGTGCGCGCGCACCGCAGCCGCCACCGCGCCCAGCGCAGCCGCCAGGGCGTGCCCATCGTGGCGCTCGTCGGGTACACCAACGCCGGGAAATCCACGCTGCTCAACCGGATGACCGGCGCGGATGTGTACGCCGCCGACCAGCTTTTCGCCACGCTCGACCCGACCACGCGCCGCCTGGAGCTTCCCACCGGCAAGCACGTGCTGCTCTCCGACACGGTGGGCTTCATCCAAAAATTGCCCACCACGCTCATCGCCGCCTTCCGCGCCACGCTCGAGGAAGTGGCCGAGGCGGACATGCTGATTCACGTCGTGGACATCGCGCACCCGATGGCGGCGCAGCAGATCGAGACGGTCGAGGACACGCTGGCCGAAATCGACGTGCCGCGCATCCCGCGCATCCTTGCCCTGAACAAAATCGACTTGCTGACCGGCGCGCTGGAGATTCCACGCGGACAGGATGCCTATGCTGCCAGCGTGCCGCTCTCGGCGCGCACTGGCGAAGGGCTGGAAACGCTGACGGCGGAGATCGCGCGAGTTTTGCAGCAAAGCCTGGTCGAAATCCGGGTGACGCTGCCGCACAGCCGGGGCGACCTGGTGGCGATGATCCATGATCAGGGCGTGGTCAGCGAAGAGACGCACACCGGCGACGGCGTGGCGCTCCATGCCCACGTGCCCGCCCGGCTGGCCAGTATGCTGGCCTACGCCAACGATGAGCCGCCCGCAGAAAGGCAGGATGAGGCGTCATGAGAAGCCTGTACCGCAGCCTGGACGAAGCCGGATGGCTGATGCGGCTGCTCAAATGGTTTCGCGACTTTCTCCCGGCGCGGCGTGGTCTGCTGACGCTGGGCGCTATTGGCGTGGCCATCTTGAGCCTGTGCGTGCACATCCTATGGCTGGCCACCGGAAACGTGGTCGTGGCCTTGTGCGGCGTGGTGCTGCTGCACGGCGCGCTCATCCTGGGTTTTGGCGGCCTGCTTCTGGCAGAGGCGCTGGGGCGCGGCTATCGTGAATAGGGGCCGGTGCGCCATCCATCCGGAGCGCGCATGGGCCGAATCAAACGGTTTCCAATTGATCTTGTGTATTCAAGGGTGTAGAATTTCGCACTACTCGATTTCCAACCCGTATTTATCCCACCCAACTCTACGAACAAGGAGAACGTATGATGAGCATGAGCGCAGAGAACGGCGCGGTTGAAGACATGACGCCCGCCGCCCAGGACGCGCCCGCCGAGGCGGTCACGCCGCCCGTCGCCGAAGCGGCGGAAGTGGCACAGCCCGTGGCCGACGTCGAAGC
>JADZBY010000674.1 GCA_020851855.1 Anaerolineae bacterium | reverse complement strand
CGTCGCGAATGAGGACGACGCGAAGGGGAACCGGAGGCAAACCCGTGTGATACCAGAGCGCGGTGTGGGTAGCGATGTCCAGCTCACGGGGGTGATGGTCATACCAGGGCAAGGTCACGCGCTGCCAGACGGTGTTGGGAGCCTCGATGCGCTGTTGAGGGGTGGGCAAGCGTCGACCTTTCTTGCGCGGACGGCCTTTGCCCGCGTAGGGTGGCGCAGGCTCATACAGCGCCGCATCCAGGCGCAGACGGGTAATGACCGTGACAGGATGCGCGAGCGCGGCACAGGCGTGCAGGAAATCCAGCGCCGCATACGCACTGTCGGCCACCACCACCAGGTTCCGCTTCGGCAGCCAGCGCCGGACTTGACGTACCATCTGCCGTGCCCAATCCGTCATCTTCTTGGCCGCTCGTCCGCGCGCCGCGTAGTAGCGTTCCGAAGGCGCCAACGCCGTCAAGAACGGCAAGGCCCACACCCGCTGAGCAAAGGGTATCGGTGTCAGCCACATCAGGCTCATCCAGCGCAGTCCGCTCGCCTTCACGAAATGCCCCTTGCTGGACCGCACCGGGTCTCGGTAGATGCCTTTGGCCGTGATCTTCTCTCCCCGTCGCCGCTCAAGTGTCTCATCGATGCCAAAGACCAACGGGCCGCCTGTGTCGAATGTCTTCAACAGCACCCGCAGCAGGATGGCGCTCACCTCCAGGCCCGATCACACCACCCGCGACAGCACCTGGTGATACTTCGCGTAGTTCCGTTCCTGGCTCAAGCCCATCACCCGCAACACCCCGCTCACCGTTCGCTTGCCCCGCGCCAAGATGGCCCCTGCCACCAGTATTTCGATCTTGTACCACGTGCTCAGCGTGTATATCGCTGGCGCGAATTCAGTCACTATCGTTATCATCCACGTTGGCAGAGTAAGCATCTTCAACCTTTCGTCGTGGTTAGGTCGAAGGCTTATTCTGCCTCATCTTTTCCCCTCCCCATGTGTAAAGTCCAGCTAAGGTAATCTGCGACATTCTCAAGAGAGATGGTACAGCGTATAATCCAGACAGGGAAACGGAGATCGAGAGATGCTAACCATACCAGCGGTTGTCGACGTGCCGCTAAAGGTCGACAAGGATGGGACGATCCGCGTCGGCACCACGCGTGTGACCCTGGAGTCGGTCATTGCCGACCATCAGCGCGGTGCCAGCCCTGAAAGCATCGTAGAGCACTTTCCGGTGCTGAACATTGCGGATGTATACCATGTACTGGGTTACTACGTGAACCATCGAGCGGACATCGACGAGTACATGAGGCGCCAGCGTGAGGAGGGCGAGCGTATCCGGCGCGAATGGGAGGCCGAGCATCCACCGCCGCCTGTGCGTGAGGAATTGCAGGCGCGTCTGGCAGCGCGTCACACAAAGCGTGAATAAGTATGCGGTTCCTCGCTGATGAGAATTTCCATGGTGATGTGCTGCGTGGTATTCGTGCGGCGCTACCCGAGCTTGATCTGATCCGCGTGCAAGATACCAGTTTCAGCGGCGTGACGGATGAACAGCTTCTTGAGGAAGCGGCACGGCAAGGTGCTGTGTTGCTCACCCACGATGTGAAGACCATACCGAAGTACGCCTATGCGCGAATTCACGCCGGACTGGCCATGCCTGGTGTAATCGAGATCCCTCAAGACGCTCCCATTGGCGAAGCCATAGCAGAGCTGGTAATCTACCTTGGCGCGGGAATACCAGACGACTTTGCCAACCAAGTCAAGTACCTTCTCACAGGCTAAGCTCACCCTCCATCCGATCACAGACGTGCCGAGAACGAGGCAGACCCATAGTGATGACGATCCATTCGATTGACACGATCGTGTCCGACACGCGAGTGCGCGGTGGGCACCCGATCATCGCGGGGACCAGGCTGCGGGTAGCCGATTTGGTCGCCAGCCATATCTACCGCGGCCTGACGCCGGACGAACTGGCAGTCAACTATGCACTCGACCTGGGACAGGTCTACGCAGCGCTGGCCTATTACTACCAGCACAAGACAGCCATGGATGACCAGAGGCGTGCCGACGTCGTTCGAGCAGAGCAGTTGCTGGCCGATAGCGAAGCTCAGAAGCGACTGATCCGCGTTGGGTGAACTCTACACCCACTTCAATCGTCCGATAACAGTCTCGGTAAGCCGGTCCAATGCCGAACGCTGTCGTGCATTCGTGGGTACGGCCTTCTGCACCAGGCGATCGGTCATTGCCCGCTATCCAGTGAAGGCTTGATGGAGGCGGTCACCGTAGAGGAAGAAAACGAACCTGCTTCTCGAAATCGCTCGGAGTGCTGGCGCCGATCATGAGGGCAAGCTCATCGGCAGTGTCAGTCAGCCCCTTGGTGATTCTGACCTCGATAATACCTGGCATCGGCAGGTCTTCCTTCACTCGCTCATAGGCATAACCGGCCATCGTCTGAACATCGTGCGTCAGCAGAATGCGTCCCTGCTCAGCTGCCCAGGCGAGGATCTCAGGGTCAGATGACTCAGCCTTATCCGTGTCTTGAACACGCAGCACATCAAGTTCCGGCATCAAAGTGCGGAGACGGGAGAGTAATCTCCCGTTGAAGTTCTCATCGGCCAAGAAGCGCATAGCGATCACTCACTGCGCTGTTTGGCATCCCGTCGCGCCTGGAGTTCCGCTTTCGTCAGGGTTGGGTGCTGCGACTCCCATTCTAACCGGATGCGTTCGCCTTCTTTGGCGCGCTGCGCCATGTACGCGTCCACCTCCGGCTGGTGGGCAAGATAGTACGCGATCACCGCATAGATGTCCGCGAGTGGGACGGTAGGAAACCCTTCGTGCAGATCTTCGGGCGTCTCCCCTTGATGATAATAGCCGACAAGCGTATCGAGCGTCACGCGAGTGCCGCTGACTCGGATCGCGCCGTGGTCATCCATTCTCAAAGGCAACGCAACGGTTTCAGGAAGAGCAATCATGCTACACATCTTCATCTCACTATCGACACAGGATGATTATACTATAGCGAAAGCAGTGTTATGGGCCGCGGGCCAGTCCGTCCAGCTCTGAACCGTGCTTTGCCTTACTCATCCCACTCGCTGCGAAGCCGGTTGACGTACTCTTGGGCATCGACATCCCGCCACATCTCGGCACCCAGGCCCGCAAGTTCCAGCAGGCTGCGTGGCCGTCGCTCGGGCTGTGATTTCTGGTCATCCCCGCCTTCATCCGTAAGCGTATCGACCAGGATTTTGATCAGTTCGCGGCGCTCGCTGGCCGAGAGCGCCTTCGCCCCTCGAATGACGTCTTGTATAGTCATTCGGTTGCTCCTCACCATATCCTTTCGGTATCCCCATTTTACGGGATAGTGACGGCAAACGATTACTCCGGAGCCTCGTTATTGACCAGGTTCCACGCCCCTCCCACACTCATCCCAAGCTCCTGCGCGATCTCTGGGTAGCTCCAGCCCTGGGCATGTAGCTCGCGCGCCCGCTTGCGCAGCATGGCTTTCTCCGGTGTATCGGGCTTTTTGCCGCGCTTCTTGCGTAGGAGTGGGATCGAGAGGCCTGTTACTAACGGTCTAGGAGAGGGGTGACTCCCCCATCAAAAAACTTACAGTCAACTTTGACTGTGAAAATCACAGCAGAAATTACATACAACCGTGCTCTCGGCGTAGTCGGTTCACTGGCTCGCTGTGAAGGTAAACGTCCGGTGAGTAGAGCGGTGAGGGCAGGTCAAATTCGGACCATTTTTGAGGCCCCAAAATGCACCTTGGCTGAACGCATTCACAAGGGACAGTCCATGCTCATGATAAGATGGGAATGGAGGAGACGACCATGAAAAGTCTGGCGGAAGGGCTGAAGGCGGTGAAGGATAGGCGGAGCGCGCAGGGGAAGCGCTATGAACTGAGCGCGTTGTTGGTG
>JADZBY010000673.1 GCA_020851855.1 Anaerolineae bacterium | reverse complement strand
GGCAATCGCTTCGAGCGTGGTCCGCAACGCCCCGCGCTGAAGCACGGGGCTGAGGTCACCAAGCCCTGGCGGGCTGAAAAAGGTGTCTGTAGCCCGAAGGGCTTCGTACCTTCAGCCCGGTCGCTTCAGCGCCGGGCGGGCCTGCACCTCACCCCCTGACCCCTCTCCACGTTAGACAGGGGCCGGGCGTGAGGCTTCTCTATCCCTTCATCCCGGTCAACTGGATGCCCTCGATGAAATAGCGCTGGGCAAAGAAGAAGATCACGACCATCGGGATCATGCTCAGCACCGAGGCGGCCATCATCCGGTCATAGAATATCGTGCCGTACTGGTCCTTGAAGAAGTTCAGGCCGACCGATACCGGGAACAGCTCCGGGCTGCTCAGGTAGATGAACGGCTCTAGGAAGCTGTTCCACGTCCACCAGAAGGTGAAGATGATCACCGTGGCGATGGCCGGTTTGCTCAGCGGCACGATCACGCGCGCGATGATCTGCACCGCGCTGGCCCCGTCGATGCGCGCCGCCTCTTCCAGCTCACGCGGGATGCTGGAAAAGAACTGGCGCAGCATGAAGATTAGGAACGCATTCCCGAAGAACGACCGGATGAACAGCGGCCAGAGCGTGTTCACCATGTTCAGGTCGCGGAAAATCTCGTACACCGGCACGAGCGTCACCGGGTAAGGCAGCATCATCGTGCCCAGCAGGACCACGAAGAAGAAGTTCTTGCCCGGCGCGCGCAGCCGCGCAAAAGCATAGGCCACCACCACGCACGACAGCACGTGCCCGATGGTGTTCAACGCCACCAGGATGAACGAGTTGCGGAAGAAGGTCGGGAAATACGTCTCGCCCACCTTCGTCTGAAGCGCCTCGCGATAGCCCTCGAAGCGCAATTCCGGGTACATGGCCCGTTTCAGGTCCGCCGGGTTAACGTCAAACGCCTCGTTCACCACGGACGCCGGGACGACGAGCGCCATCTCGCGCGGCTCGCCCACCAGCGCGACGGAATGCGTCTCGCCCCCCTCGCTGAAGCCGTCCTGCACGCGGAACGGGATGCGCTCCAGCTGGTCGCCGCGCGCCGTCGTCAGGCCACCTAGCCCGGCCAGCCGCAGGCTCGCCGCCTTGTCGACCGGGATCACGGCGCTGCGCTGCGTGCCGCTGATCAGGATCGCCACCGGGAACGGATCGCCCGTCTCCGGCGTATACATCGCGCCCTGAACCGTCACGCTGTTGACCGCAATCGGCCCCTGGTCGCCCAGCGCTGTCCGCTCGGCCACGAACACGTTCGCGTCGAACTCGTCCTCGTTGATGACCGGCTGCCACGAGTCCTTGACGAGCAGGATGTACTCGCCCGCCTGGCCCGGAATGGTCACCAGCGGCAGTTCCGTCTCCCCGATGGGCGCAAAACCGGCGTCCTCGATGCCTTCCGTGGTGGTGAGCAGCGCCGACGACGCCACATCCGGCGACGCGACGACGGTCAGCTGTGATTCCGGCCCGATGGGGATGATCTGCACCGGCCCGCCGTCCGTCTCGACTTCGCGCCCGCGAACATCCGCGCCCGCCACCGTGATGCTGGCGCGTGCGCCGCCGTTCACCTCGTCGAGTGGCATACGCAGCGCCGCGCCGAGCACATTCTGCACGTCGGCCACGATGAGCGTATCGTTTTCGCCGCGCGCCAGCGCCACCACGTCGCTGGTTTGGCCGTCGCGCGTCCACTGGCGCACGTTCAGCGTGAAGCCATCGACGCTGGTCGCCGCCGCGTCGCTCAATTCGGCGGTCGGCGCGGCGATGGGATTGGCCAGCCGGGCGGCGTCCAGCACGGTGGTGTACTTGCGCACGCCGATCTCCATCACCGTGCGCGTTTCGCCCTCGTGCTGCACTTCCCACAGGTTGATGGTGCGGTTCGTATTGCCCGCTCGCACCTCTTCCCAGTGCTGCGGAATCCAGATCGGCGGCTGGGTGAAGATCTGCCATTGCGGCTTCAGGCTGGACGAGATCATCCACAGCATCGGAAACAGCATAAACGCCGCGCCGAGCGCCAGGACGAAGTAACTCATGGAGTGGCGGATGGCCCGCTGCCATGCCTTCGTGCTGCGGAAGGCCCGCCAGCGCGCCCGGAGCGAGTTTGGCGGCGCGGTCGGTGTCAGGGTGGCCATGTGTTAACGCACCTCTGCTTCGTAATAGACCCAGGCGGCGGACGAACGGATGACCAGAAGCGTGATGAACATGATGATCAGGAACAATATCCAGGCCAGCGCCGACGCATAGCCCATCTGCGTCATCTTGAAGGCGCGCGTGTAGAGATTCAGCATGTAAAACAGGGTGGCATCGTTCGGGCCGCCGCGCGTCATGACCCAGCCCACGTCGAAGACCTGAAACGCGCCGATGATGCCCAGCACCAGGTTGAAGAAGATCGTCGGGCTGAGCATGGGCAACGTAATGCGGCGGAACCGGGTCCAGTCGTTCGCGCCGTCGATCTCCGCCGCCTCGTACAGCACCTCGGGGATGCCCTTCAGCCCGGCCAGGTAAATCACCATCTGGCCGCCCACCGTCCACCAGCTCATGATGATCAGCGCGGGCAACGCCCACTGCTCGCTGAACAGCCAGTCCGGCCCCTTGATCCCGAACCAGCCCAGGACCATGTTCAACAGGCCGCCTTCCGGGCGGAAGATGAACAGCCACAACACGGCGACGGCCACGCTGCTCAGCACGGACGGCAGGAAGAAGATCGTGCGCCACACGTTGATGCCGCGCAGCTTTTGCGACAGCACCATGGCCAGCGCCAGCGCGATGATCGAGCCGCCCGGCACACTGCCCAGCGCGTAGAGGAACGTCACCTTGAGCGACTGCCAGAAATCGGCGTCGGCGAAGATGCGCTCGTAGTTGCGCAGGCCCACCCACTCCGGCGGCGAGAGCAGGTTGTAGCTGGTGAAAGACAGATACAGCGAGCGCAGCATCGGATACGCCAGAAAGGCGAGAAAACCGATCAACCAGGGCAGGATCAGGATGTAAAAAGTCAGCGCTTCCCGGCGCGCCATCGGCGTGCCCAGGGATATCCGACGCAGCATAGCCTGTACCGTCCTTCCGTCAAAAAACGGGGGCGTAACGCGGCTTCAGAGGCAACGTTACGCCCCAGTCTATTTCGTCGTGAGCCGGGAGAAGGTTGCCAACCCTCACCCCAATCCCTCTCCCTCATGGAGAGGGGCGAGAATACCGTTCCGGACGGGGCCGGCCTCGTCCCTACATCCCGTGTCGTAGGGACAACGCCTGCGTTGTCCGCCGGGAGAAGGTTGCCAACCCTCACCCCAACCCCTCTCCCTCATGGAGAGGGGCGAGAATACCGTTCCGGACGAGGCCGGCCTCGTCCCTACATCCCTTGCCGTAGGGACAACGCCTGCGTTGTCCGCCGGGGGAGAAGGTTGCCAACCCTCACCCCAACCCCTCTCCCTCATGGAGAGGGGCTTGCTTCTCCCCTTCTCCACGTTGGGGTCGGGGGATGAGGTTCAACCCTTACCCGATTACTTGCCTTCTTCCGCGATGCACTTGTCGGCGTCCGCCACGAGCGTATCCAGTTCGGCCTGGATGTCGAGCGCATCGCCGCCATCAGCCAGCAGACGCTTCATCAGGTCCGCCGCGGGAGTCGAGACGCACGTGCTGTAGTACGGCGTGCGCAGCTCTTCCAGCGGGCCGAGGTAGTTCGTTTCCGCGATGAACACGCCCCAGTACGGGTCGCTCTCGCGCTGCATTTCCTGGGAGACAACCGGGTTGCCGCTCAGCGCCTTCAGGGCGAAGACGCGCTGGCCGGGTTCGGTGGTCAGCCACTTCAGCAGCTTCCACGCCTCATCCGGGTGCTGCGTCTGGCCAGAAATGCCCCAGCCCAGCCACATCAGCACGCTCTTGTGTCCACCCGGCCCCGCCGGAACAGGCACAACCGACCATTCGAGGTTGGGCGTCTCGTTCAGGACGTCCTGCCACCACGGGCCGTGGAAGGTCATGCCCATGGCGATCTTGCCGTCCTGGAACATCTGCGTGCGCCCACCTTCGACCGCGCCGATCACCGTGGCGGACGGCGCGACGTGGTGCACGAACACGAGGTCGCGGTAGAAGGACAGCGCGTCGGCGGCGGCTTCGCTGTTCAGGATGCCGGTCGTCGTCGTGCCTTCGTCGTTGATGGTCAGCGTGCCCCAGGCCTGGAGAGAGCTCTGGAAGCCGCGCCACCAGCCATCGTTGATGATGTCGATGCCCCACTGGACCACGTCATCCGGGTTGAAGTCCGGGCTGGCCGCGTTGTTGCCCGCCGAGTCCAGCGTCAGCTGCAGGGCGATGTCCAGCGCGTCGTCCCAGGTCCAGCCTTCTTCCGGATAGGGGATGCCGGCGGCATCGAACAGCGCCGTATTGATGTAGAACGCGCTCGTGCTGTAGTCTTTGGGCAGCGCCACGAGCTTGCCATCATAGAAGCCCTGCTCGTAAATGCCCTGGTAAACGTCCTCACCGACCTTGATGCCGTCCTCACCCTCGACATAGGCCGTCAGGTCCATGTAGGCCGCGCCGTCCGAGGATTCCATGTACAGGGCGGCCCATTCCGGCGGATAGGCCATCAGGTCGGGGCTGGTCCCCGCCGAGAGCCACGTCAGGCGGCGTGTATTCTGGTCGTCGCCGATGTTCGGCTCCAACGTCACGGTGATGCACGGGTTCTCGGCCTCGAAGGCCTCAACCACCTGGTTCATGTACTCGACGCGGTCGCCGCTCGACCAGTCATCGACGCGCAGGTCCACGACGCCGTTGGGGCAATCCTGGGCCTGCACCGGCGCCACGAAGGCGGAGAGAATAAGTGAGGCAATGACGATAAGGGTCAGTCTGCGTGACATGAAAAGTCTCCTGTCTTTTGTCCGCGTTCTGAGCGAGTTTGAGGGAAAGGATCATCACTCGGCGGGATGCGCGTCCGTGGCGGGATAAACCTCCTTTGAGCGCAACAAGATGTCCATACCACTGTTGCAAGATGTCTGTACACTGTCCAGTGTAAAACTTTAGGGCGTCCCTGTCAACAGAAGCTGCGGGTATGAAAGCGATCGGATCACCGTTGGGGGAAGTGGAATCGCAATTGTCTATAGACCGTCATGGGTATTGTCTGTACACCTTTTGCGCACGACGGACAACGCAGGCCCCGTCCCTACGGCGTATTGCATAGAACCTGTTATGCACTTTGAGCGCCGGACAGTACGCAGAACGACGCAGCCAAGATACGTACCTCACCCCCGGCCCCTCTCCACGACTGCCACCCCAGCGGGGACCCCGGCAGTCGTGGAGAGGGGAGATCGCCAGCCCTGCCGCCGCGCTCTTCCCCCTCTCTACGCGGTACTCCGCGTGGAGAGGGGGCCAGGGGGTGAGGTCGGAAGTTCATGACAGGCTCATAGGGACGAAGCCTGCCGCGCCCGCGCGTGGTTCTCGCCTCATCGGCTTCTGTGGGCGGAGTGAGCAGTCGCGGGTCAGGGGTGAGGTTCCCCCTTTAGCGCGCCGCATGTTTCTGCTAGAATCAATGGGTTACTCCGCATGAGGCGTAGAAACCCTTGATCCAGACCCAGAATCACCTGCGTAACGTCGCCATCATCGCGCACGTTGACCACGGAAAAACTACCCTGGTCGACGGCATGTTGAAACAGGCTAAAGTCTTCCGCAACGCCGAAAGCGCCGCGGCTGCCGGGGAGCGCATCCTCGACTCCAACCCGCTGGAGCGCGAGCGCGGCATCACCATCTTGGCGAAAAACACCGCCGTCACCTGGGGCGGCGTCAAGATCAACATCGTGGATACGCCCGGCCACGCCGACTTTGGCGGTGAGGTGGAGCGCGTCCTGAACATGGTCGATGGCGCACTGCTGCTGGTCGATGCGGTCGAAGGGCCGATGCCGCAGACGCGCTTTGTGTTGCGCAAAGCCCTGAACATGGGCCTGCGCGTCGTCGTGGTCATTAACAAGGTGGACCGCGCCTACTCGCGCCCCGTGGATGTGCTCAACGAGACGTTCGACCTGTTCGTCGAGCTTGGCGCAAACGACGAGCAGGCCAATTTCCCGCTCGTCTACGCCATCGGGCTGGCCGGGCGCGCCGGGTACACGTCCGACGACATCCAGCCCGACCTGACGCCGCTCTTTGAAACCATCCTCAAAGAAATCCCCGCGCCAATGGTGGACCGCGACGCCCCGGCCCGCATGCTCGTCACCACGCTCGAATACGACAACTACAAGGGCCAGATCGCCGTCGGCAGGCTTCATGCGGGCGTCATGCGGCGTGGCATGCCCGTGGTGCGCATCACACCAAACGGCGAGCGCTCCACCGGGCGCATTGAGTACCTGTTCAGCTATCACAACCTGTCGCGCGTCGAGACGGACGAAGTGCAGGCGGGCGACATCCTCGCGTTCGCGGGGCTGGACGTGGTCGGCATCAGCGACACCATCGCCGATCCCGCCGACGAGACGCCGCTGCCGCCCATCCGCGTCGAAGAGCCGACCGTGCGCATGACCTTCGGCGTGAACACGTCGCCGTTCTCCGGGCGTGAGGGCAAGACCGGCTGGGGCACGTCGCGCCGCCTGCGCCAGCGGTTGTACGAAGAAACGCGCCACAATGTCGCGCTGCGCGTGGGAGATGGCGCGACGCCGGACCGCTTCATCGTGAGCGGGCGCGGCGAATTGCACCTGAGCATCCTGATCGAGACGATGCGGCGCGAAGGCTACGAGTTCGACGTGTCCAAGCCCGAAGTCATCTACCGGCAGGAAGCGGAAACCGGCGAGACGCTGGAGCCATACGAGGAAGTCCATGTCGACGTGGCAGAGCACCTGACCGGCACGGTCATCGAGCTGCTGGGCGTGCGCCGGGGCCGGATGCTCGATATGCACACCGAATCGGGGACCACCTACCTGCGCTACCTCGTGCCGACGCGCGGCCTGCTCGGCTTCCGCTCTCAGTTCTTGCGCTCGACGGGCGGCATGGGGCAGGTGCACAGCATTTTCCACAGCTACGATGTGCTGGCCGGGCCGGTCCCGCGCCGCCAACTGGGCAGCCTGGTGGCCTGGGAGACGGGCGTCACCACGAACTTCGGCCTGGAAAACGCCGAGATGCGCGGCGCGCTGTTCGTCGGGCCGGGCGTCGATGTGTACGAGGGCATGGTCGTGGGCGAGCACATCCGGCCCGAAGATTTGGCCGTCAACGTGGCCAAGACCAAGCACCTGACCAACGTGCGCGCTGCATCCGGCGAAAAAGCCACCAGCCTGACGCCGCCGCGCATCCTGAGCCTGGAAGACTGCCTCGAATTTCTGGCCGACGACGAACTGCTCGAAGTCACGCCGCAAAACCTGCGCATCCGCAAGCGCATCCTGAACAACGAGGATCGCATGAAAGACGCGAAGCGACGCGAGAAGTTGATCGCGGGGACGTAACTCCGCCTATCACCGTTGCTTTTCCCGCCAGGCCGAGGATTTCCCCGGCCTGGTTTTGTTCATCCAGCCCACGCCACGTGGATTCTATGATAGGAGGCGGCTCTGATGACGGGCGCGTCACGACGCGCCCCTACACGTTGCGCGGCTGTAGGGCCACGCCTATCGAGGCCAGCCACATCCGGACCGTCTCTGGCAACGCGTCCCTACATGTTGCGCGGATGTAGGGCCACGCCTATCGAGGCCAGCCACATCTGGACCGTCTCTGGCGACGCGCCCCTACACGTTGCGCGGATGTAGGGCCACGCCTATCGAGGCCAGCCACATCCGGACCGTCTCTGGCAACGCGCCCCTACATGTTGCGCGGCTGTAGGGGCGGCTCGCGAGCCGCCCGGAAACCCATCTGCCCGATTACGTAAACTCAATGGCGTCTCTCTCTTGACAAAAATTTAGACTTGCCTAAACTATACTATAGATTAGCGTAATTCTCGTAGGGGGACATCATGACGGGCGTGGAAGTCGGGCGGATTGTGGCGGATGGGGCGTTGTATAGCGGCGTGCTCGGCGTGGCGATTCTCGGCTCGCTCGCCTGGAACCCGCGCCTGTGGATTCAGGACTTTCCGAAGGCGCTGCGCGAGCAAACGCCGCCCCTGAACAACACCGAGCGGCGTCAGCGGG
>JADZBY010000672.1 GCA_020851855.1 Anaerolineae bacterium | reverse complement strand
ACCCCAGAGGGGACCCCGGCAGGCATAGAGAGGGGAGATCGCCGCCGCGCCGTTCCCCCTCTCTACGCGGTACGCCGCGTGGAGAGGGGGCCAGGGGGTGAGGCTTAGAGTTCATAACAGCCTCTAGCGGCGCACGTAGTCGCGCAGGCCCAGCTTCTCGATCAGGCGCTGATAGGCGTCTGGATCGGCCTTGTTCAAGTAGCGGAGCTGGCGGAGACGCTGGCCCACCAGCTTCAAGAGGCCACGGCGCGAGTGCTCGTCGTGCTTGTGCGTCTTGAGGTGTTCGGTCAACTGGTTGATCCGGGTGGTCAAGATCGCGATCTGCACTTCGGGCGAGCCGGTGTCCTTCTCATGGCGAGCAAACGACTTGAAGATGTCGGCCTTCTGGTCCTTGTCAATGCTCATAGCGTTCGTTATCCTCGCTTTCAGCCACCAGGGCAGGCCGAACGCACTGGCCCGCCGGTCGTCTGGAAATTCCGGGATGCATTATAGCAGGACTGACGCGCCTGATCAATGGCAGCACGCCGGTCAAGGCGTGTTTGGGGTGCGCGAGCGCTTGTTTCCGGCCCACGGGTGTGGAACAATAAGGCGGGCGGCGGTGCGTTTCGCCGTTTTAGCAGGTAAAGGATGGCCATCCCCATGTCAAAGGGCCAAGGACGAACACTCCTGAGCGAAGACGGCGAATTGCGCGACGCAGCGGACGAGTCCGAGGCGCTGGAGCCGGTGTACTGCACGCGCTGCGGCACGGCCAACCCGCCCGAATCGGCCTACTGCCGCAAGTGCGGCCATTCGCTCGAAGAGCAGGCCGCCGATGTGCTGGGCATGAAGAATTTCGGGCGCGGCGGGCCGAAGGGCAAACATGACCGGCTGGCGATGGAAGAGCCGGACGGCGAGCCAGCGCGTGCGCCGGCCAAAGCCGAGCCAACCACCAGCGCCAATGCGGCGGTGGCGCAGATCATGACCATGCTGCTGGTGGCGGGCATGGGCATCACGGCGCTGATCATGCAGAGCGGCGAGGCGCTCATCCCCATCGCCATCGGCTGGATCAGCGTCGAGGCCATTCACGGCGGCAATCGGGGCATCTCGTCTGCGCAGGCGTTGGTCCGCATCTTCACCTTGCTGCTCGTCGCCGCATTGACCATCACGGCGCTGATCACGATGAACGCCGTGGCGACTATCCCGTTGATGATCGGCTGGATCGCCATCGAGGGCATCCGAAATGGATAGACGAACGCCGACGGGAGAACGCCAGTGAGGTTTTCTACAGGCTTTTTTGCGGCAACTTGTGAGATAAAATACAATCTGCACAAGCCCGTGATTCGTTTGACTGAGATTCGGGGAGAGTGGCATTGGTCGTGAGACCAGGGAGAGTGCTGCGTTGAAGCGCTTAGGATTGTTCATCGCCATCCTGGTCATCCTGATCGGCGGCGGGCTGCTGACCAGCGCGCTCGCCAGCCAACCGGCGGGCATGCAGATGCCCGGCGTGGCGGTCCAGACGAGCAACACCGCCGCTTCGGCGACGTACATGACGCCGGAAAAGGGCATCTGGTTTCTGGTGTGGGCTGTGTTCCTGACGCTGGGGCCGCTGGTCACGTTTGCCGTCGGGCTGACGGCGGTCATGTGGTGGCTGAACCGCCGGGTCAGCGCCGAGAAGCAGTCGCAGGGGGCGCAGTTTTCGTTCTCGCTGGACACGTCGCGGCCCAATACGCTCGGCGCGGTGCTGGCCAAGCACCCGTTCGCGCTGGTCGTGCTGCTGGCGCTGGTCATCGGCGGTCTGGCGGCGTTCGCGTATTTCTCCGGCGCGTTCCCGCGCTGATGAGCACAACCTGACATGACGTTCTTCTATTCTTACAAACACAGAGGCGCGCCATGACGAGTGATTTATCTCAAGGCGCAGCGCACAGCCGGGGATTTGCCCGCTTGGCGCTGTGGGCGGCGCTGGTGACGCTGGCCATGATCGTGATCGGGGCCGTCACCCGCGTCACCGAGTCGGGGATGGGCTGCGGCCCGTACTGGCCATCGTGCAACGGCCACATCATCCCTGAGTTTTACGACATGACCGTCGTGATCGAGTTTGGCCACCGCCTGTTTGCGCTGGTGGTCGGCGTGTTTACGGCGCTGGTGGGCATCCGTGCGTGGCGGCAGTTCCGCGACACGCCGATGGTCTTCACGCCGTCGATGATCGCCGTGGCGCTCTTTTTTGTGCAAAGCGGATTGGGCGCGGTGACTGTGGCGCTGTATAACCAGTGGGTGAGCGTCATGCTCCATCTCGCGGTGGCCATGTTCCTGCTCGCCGCGTTCCTCGTCGCCTGGGTCAATGCACGCTATGTCGAGGCCAGATCGCCGGATGCGCTCGTCGGCTCGGCGCAGGCGCGTATCGTGCTGCCGCCCACCGAGGTGTTTCTGGCCACGGCGCTCAGCTTTGTCGTGGCGATGATCGGCGCGGCGGTAGCGGGCACGAATGCGACGCGCGCCTGCATCGGCTGGCCGTTGTGTGATGGCGCGGTGTGGCCCGCCGACCAGGGGCCGCTCCAAATGCTGCACATGCTGCACCGCCTCGTCGTGGGCGGGTTGGGCCTGCTGCTGCTGCTCATGGTCTTCCAGGCGCGCGCCGGCGTCGGGAAGCTGATGTGGCAGGCGTTGATGGCGGCGGGTGCGCTGTTCCTGATCCAATCTGCCCTCGGCGCGCTGATTGTGCTGGTCGATTCGCGTGAGCTGCTGACAGCCGTGCGCGCTGTGCATGTCCTGTTTGCCGCTTCTACCTGGGCCGCGATGGTTGTTGCGAGTACGGTTGCATGGTTACAACTCTTGCCCAACGTCGAGAGAAAGACGCTCCCGGTCGGGGTCTCCTCCGCGACTACCTCCAGTTAGCCAAGCCGCGCATCGTGGTGTTGTTGATCTTCACCACGGTAACGGCCATGGTGGTAGCCGCCGGGAAAGAGCCGATCCCAATTCAAACGCTTTTGCTGACGATCCTGGGCGGCTCGCTGGCGGCGGGCGGCTCCAGCGCGCTGAACCAGTATATTGACCGCGACATGGACGGGAAGATGTCCCGCACCAAGAACCGGCCCATCCCGGCGGGCCGCGTCGCGCCGGTCAACGCGCTGGTATTCGGGCTGGCGCTCATCGCCTGGTCGGTGGCGCTGCTGGGCTTCTTCGTCAACTGGCTCAGCGCCGTGTTGGCTCTCATCGGGGCGCTGTACTACGTGGTGGTGTACACCATCCTGCTCAAGCGCAACACGGTGTTGAACATCCTGATCGGCGGCGGCGCGGGCGCGATCCCGGTCCTGGTCGGTTGGGCGGCAGTGACCGGTACACTGGCCCCGGCAGCCTTTGTCCTGTTCGCCATCGTCTTCTACTGGACGCCGCCGCATAGCTGGGCGCTGGCGCTGCTGGTCAACTCCGACTATGCGCGGGCCGACGTGCCGATGATGCCCGTGGCGCGCGGCGAAGAGGCGGCGCGCGTTCAGATTTTGCTGTACTCGATCCAGCTCGTCGTCCTGTCGCTGCTGCCGCTGCCCTTCCGGATGCTGGGCGGCTTCTACCTCGTCGCGGCCATTGTGCTGGGCGTCGGGATGCTGCACGAGTCCATCCAGCTTTTGAACCGGAAAACCGGCGCAGCGGCCCGGCGCACGTACAAATATTCCACCTTCTATCTGGCGTTGCTGTTCCTGTCGATGATCATCGACACCCTTCTGTTCTGAGGTAGACGTGACCACTCCCGTTTCCCAACGTCCGCGCCGCCCGGCCAGCGCCTCACTCGTCATCGGGCTGGGCGTGCTGCTGCTGGTCGGCTTTGTCGCGCTGGCCTTCAGTGTCTTGTCCAACATCCCGGACCAGAAGCACATGATGACGCCGGTCATCGTCACCGGCACGCCCGGTTTTGCCCCGCAAGTCGAATCGAAGGTCGCCGCCGTCGATCCGGCGGGCGGCAAGGACGTTTT
>JADZBY010000671.1 GCA_020851855.1 Anaerolineae bacterium | reverse complement strand
TTGGGGTGTTGGATGTACGAAGGGAATTCCATAAACGCACTCCTTGGCGTGCAGACAGAAATACCGGAGTATTCGCCTTGAAAAGGGACACAACTTGGAAAAAGAACGGCACAGGGAGTGGGGAAAGGTCACGCGCCATCAAATCTACGAAGGGAAGGGCAGGCGGCGCGCTTCGGCGTGTTGGCGCTCAGTATACCCAAGACGCGCCGGATTCGCCCTAAACTCTTCCCAAAAGTCAGGGCCATCGCATCAAAACGTCCTCACCCCCGACCCCTCTCCGTATCCGTCACCCCCAGAGGGGACCCCCCGACGGCATGGAGAGGGGAGATCGGTTGCCATGCCGGCGCGTGCTTCCCCCTCTCCACGCGGTACTCCGCGTGGAGAGGGGGTCAGGGGGTGAGGCGTTTTCCTGCTGCTTGCCTTAACGGCGGATTTTGATGCGATTGCCCCTGGCCCAAAAGTGGGGGTGTGCCGGCAGGCCAGCCACGAGCTACTCGTTATACTCCGCCATCACCGTCTTGCGGCTGCCGAGGTGCTCTAGCCGGTTCAGCCCAACCAGCCGCCACACGTCGGACTCGTGGTCATACGTGAGTTCCGTGACCGACGTGTTGTCCACGATGAAGCGCGGGTCCTGTTGCGGAATCAGCCGGTTCAATACGGAGCGGATCAGCCCGCCGTGCGTCACCACCAGCGCGCGCTGGTCGGGATGCGCTTTGGGCAGCGCCAGCATGGCTTGCAGGCCACGCTCGCCCACCTGCTCCCAGCTTTCGCCGCCGGGCCGGGGCTGGCGCTGCGGGTCGGCGGTGACGAGGGCCAGCCGGTCGGGGTCCCAGGCGCGCACTTCCTCGACGGTCAGGCCCTGCCATTCGCCCACGTCGATCTCGCGCCAGAGCCGGTCGGGGATGACCGGGATATTCAGCCGCGCGGCGATGGCCTGCGCCGTCTGCAGGGCGCGTCGCAGGTCGCTGGCATAGATCACGGCGGCATCGTCGCGCTGCGCCGCCAGATAGGCCGCCAAAAGCTGGGCCTGCTGCTCACCTTCTTCGTTCAGCGGGACGGGCGCTTGCCCCTGCCAACGCCCGTTCCGGTTCCACAGCGTCTCGCCGTGGCGGATCAAGCCGATGCGAGTCGTCGTCATGCGCGCCCCAACCGGCTCCTCAGCAGCGCCATGCCGCCCAGGAACAGCGCCCCGCCCACAGCCACCGCGCCGCCCAGCGCCGTGCGCTTCACCACTTCGGGATCCGCGCCGGGCATGACCACCTCACCATCGCCATACGACCTGAACAGGCGGCCCCACTTCGTATCGAGCGCCTCTTGCACGCGCTGGCGGCCCACAAACGGATACCAGTACACGTTGTGGTAGATGTGGCTGGCCGCGTAGCTCCACGGCACGATGGGCGAGCGCAGCAGGATGGACTCAAAGCCCTTCAGCCAGCCGTGGTAGATCATGCGCTGGCCGACGCTGGCGAAGGTGTCCTCTTTGATGAAGTTCCAACGCGGCTCCTGGCTGAGGTCGTAGCCGACGACCTCGATCTGCGCCGGGTCGCCAATGCCCAGCCCGCGCTCGTGGGCCAGCCGGATGAAGTCCAGCGACATCGGGTCGAAGCCTTGCAGGTAGGCGCTCATGGCGTCGATGGCCACCTGGTCCGCCGAGGCGAGCAGGATGTCTTTCTCGTGCCAGCGCATGGCGCGCGGCCCCGGCCCGTCGCCCGCGAACGTGCCATCCATCACGGCGAAGACGCCGGTGTGGATGTCCTGCTGAATCTGGAGCAGGTCCACGACGGTTTCGTGAATCACGCTGTGCGTCCAGTGGCGCTTACGGTGCAAAAGCCCGCCAAAGGCATTCTTCATCGCGCCGGTGATCGTGGTGAACACGTGCGTCTTGACGGTGGGCAGGTGCACGATGTTGCGGCCATAGAAGCCCTTCGGGATGAACACGCCTTCGGGGTACACGCGGTCCAGCACCAGGAAGGGCTGTTTCGGCTCATAGCGCACCCATTCCTGGCCCGGCTCCCAGAGATACCACACGTCAATGCCGGTTTTATCGGTGATGTGCTTGTGTTTGTTGTTGCGCTCACCGGCGTGCGAGTCGACCACGACGGTATCGTTGTGCGCGCCGATCAGCTTGGGATACCCCGCGCGCCGCATCTCCTGGATCACGCCCTCGAGCTGCCACGGTGTGCTTGAACAGGCGGGATACCAGGTGTCCCACGAGATGTTGATCTTGAGCAGCGTTTCTTTATCTTTGGGCAGCGCCGCCTCGTAGTCGGCAAGGCGCATCACCTGACCGATGTCCTCGACAACGGTTTCGGGCGTCGTCTTCAGGACGGCGACTTTGCCCTTACCGGGGAAGTCTGGCATGGTACGTTCGTCTCCTTCCGGGCGCGCGGGGCGTGCCCTGCTGAGCTACGGCGTCGGTGGTTGTGTCGTCTCAGAATGTACACACAAAGGCTCGCAATGGCGCATTGCGAACATATAACAACAAGGGTAGGGCTATCCTGAAGCGCAGTATAGCCGAGCGGGCGCGCCTTGTCGAGGGAAGATGAGGCGGCGGCGAGCGACCCGCGCAGATGGAGTCTATGGCAGAAGGGCGGATCGGGTTTCCGGGCGGCTCGCGAGCCGCCCCTACAGCACCGCCGTATGTAGGGGCGCGTCGCGACGCGCCCGCCATAATGATCCGCCTAATTCTAGAGTGTGTCTGCAAACCCTCACCCCCGGCCCCTCTCCCTCATGGAGAGGGGAGCGGAAACCCAGGATTCCCGCTTTTTCTCCCCTCTCGCCCTGAGGGAGAGAGGGGCCGGGGGAGTGAGGGTCAACACGAAAACGGGCTTTGCCGACACACCCTAGAAGTCCATCAGCGCCGGGCGCGCCAGCCGGTTTACCCCGATTTGCAGTAATCACCGTGGCGCATCGACTTTCAGCCGGGTCAGGCTCACGAAGTCGTCGGCCTGCGCGCCGTCGGGCGTGACGATGCGCAGCCGGTGGAAGGCCGGGCCGCCGGGCGTCTCGTCCAGCGCGTACAGGCCCGCCACAAGCTGCCAGATGCCGGGCGGCGCGTCGGGCTGGATGGTCAGCGTGTGCCGGTCCTCGACGATCTCCCCCGGCGTCCAGGTCGTCGTCGGGCGCGCCCAGTCGGCGGGCATGGCGTCGCTCTGGCCGAAGACGCGCGTGGCGTTCGGCTCCACCACCTGCACGAAGACCCGGTAATCCGTGCGCATGGGCCGCAGCGCGCGCCAGTACAGCGTCACGGTGAGCGTATCGCCGGGCCTCACCGCCAGCGTCTCCGGCGCGACCGCGTAGCCGATCAATTCCGCCTCGCCGCCGAAATTCACCTGCATCGGGTTGGGTCTGGGCGAGGCCGGATCGCGCGCTTCAAGCCGCACACGGCCAATCGTGGCGCGGTCACCGGGCAGGCGGTCCGCGCCGCGATATGCCGGGAGCCGTTCGCCGCTGCGCAGGTCGTAGAATCCGGCGTACACGGTCAATGCTTGCGGCGCATAGGCGTGGTCCGGCAGCCGCACGGCCACGCGGTTGCACCACGCGCGCGACGCACCGCCGTTCGCATCAAGCGGCAGGCTGGTGGCCCACAGCCCTTGCCGCAGGTACACGTCGCGCTGGGCGATGATCACGCCCGCCGGATTTTCCAGGTGAATGAACAGGCTCCAGTCGCGCTGAAAGTGGCCGTCGCCGGGCGTCAGTTCGAGATCGAGGCACAGCGACACATAATCGCCCGGCGTCGCACGCAGCGCCCGGTCCGGCAGGGCAAGAGTCAGCGTGGGCGAGTTGGTATTCGCTTCGGTGAAAGTGACCCTTTCGCCCGCAAACAGCGCCGGATCGGGCGGCGATTCGCCCCGGTACGGATCGTCGTAGGCGTCGTGAATGACGTAGAGGGAAAACACGGCCATGAGCGCGAACCAGCCGACGGCCAGCGCCAGCGGAGCAGCGCGCAACCGCCGTGGAAGCGGCGTGCCCAGCGCGCCCAGCCCCACCGCCATCCACACGCTGATCGGGGCAATGGCGCTGAACATCAGACGGCCCTGCGACGCCCACGTTTCCGCCGTCCAGCGCAACAACCCGGCGAACAGCACGCCGATCCAGATCACCGTCACCGCGCGGCCCAGCCAGAGCGTGACATCGGGCCGGGCGCGCAGCGCCACGAAGCGCGCCGCCGCCACGATCAGCCCGGCAAAGGCAGCCAGCGCGATGCCGTTGAAGACGGTGTACGCCCACTCCGGCAGCGGCGCGTTGACGCCGCCGAAAAAGCCCCAGTAGCTCATCAGGAAGGTGTGCCGCTCGGACCACAACTGCGCCCAGTTTGCCGGGATGGCGCGCGGGCCGACGATCTGGATGAACACATTCAGGCCGGTCGGGTCGCCGTACAGCGTCCAGTTGCGGACATACCACCAGCCCGCGATCAGGACGGTCAGTCCGCCGGTGATCAGGCTGGACGTGAGGAAAAAGCGCACGTCGCGCAGCCGCCACGCCAACAAAGCGAGCGCCAGCCCGATGATGGGCAACAGGAACCCGATGTTGAACTTGGCCAGCATCCCCGCGCCCGCCAACACGCCGAGCAGGACCATCTCGCCCAGGCGTGGGCGGTTGCTCTGCTTCAGCAGACGCACGATCAGGACCAGCAGCGCGCTGGCGACGGCGTTCGACAGGTTGTCGTTGTTCACGCTGCCGCTGATAAACAGGAACATCGGGTTAAAGGCGACCAGCGCCGCCGCGCCGAGCGCCAGCCCGCGTGGGGAAAACCTCACCCCAACCCCTGTCCAATCCGGCGAGGGGCTTTCTCTCCCCTTCTCCACATTGGAGAAGGGGTCGGGGGATGAGGTTAACCTGCTTCTATCCCCCCTCTCCCCTCTCTCTGAGGGAGAGGGGCCGGGGGTGAGGGTCGGGAACAACTCCCGCGCCAGCCGGTACGTCATCCACACCGTGACCGCGCCGAGCGCCACGGACAGCAGCCGCGCCAGATGCACGGCCAGCGCTGCACCGCGCCACGGAAAACCCCGCGCCGCCGGGTCGTGAATGGTCATGTTTGCGTTGCCGTCGGGCACGACGAGGCCGATATCGGCGTGGGGATTGATGCGCCGCAGCCCGTCCAGGTCGGACGTGTCGATCCAGACGGTGAGCGCAGCGGCCAGCAGGTAATAGAGCGGCGGCTGGCTGCCTTCCTGACGCCACGCCGTCTCGACGCCCGACGTCTGTACGGGCAGCGCCAGCCCGTGTTGCGCCAGATAACGCACCATCGGGTAATGCCAGACCTCGTCGGACGCCTCGAAGACCGGCGTGACGACGCTGTACACGCTGGCCAGCACGAGATAGGCGGCGATCAGGAAGCCGATTCCGGGCGTGCGGCGAGCGTGTGTGCGAGTATCGGCCATGCTCAGCCGTCGATGTCGTTTTCGGCCACGGGCGCGCGGCCTGGCTCGCTGTGCGGCTCCTCGACCGGCCCACCGCCCGGCTCGTCTGAGGGGATCTGCGCACGGACCTCTTCGAAATAGTCGAGCGTCTGGCGTGCGATGCGCTCCCAGGCGAATTGCTCGGACAGGGC
>JADZBY010000670.1 GCA_020851855.1 Anaerolineae bacterium | reverse complement strand
TACAGCAGCGGCGTATGTAGGGGCGCGTCGCGACGCGCCCGAAGCGTTCCCGGCCCCGAAGCCGTTCGGCAGCGGCACATGTAGGGGCGCGTCGCGACACGCCCGAAGCGTTCATCATCGGTCCGGCCCCGAAGCCGTTCGGCAGCGGCGTATGTAGGGGCGCGTCGCGACGCGCCCGAAGCGCCCCGCCCGCGATTGCCGACTCCCGGCGGCTAGATTACAATCCGATCAGGTCTGTTTTCCGCCTGTTCACAAGGGGCAAGGAGTATTCATGGCCAAGAACTATGATGTGGTCGTGCTGGGAGCCGGTCCGGGCGGTTATGTCGCCGCCATCCGCGCCGCACAGCTTGGTTTGAAGACGGCCATCATCGAAAAACAGTGGTGGGGCGGCGTGTGCCTCAACGTGGGCTGTATCCCGTCCAAAGCGCTGCTGCACAACGCGGAACTGGCGCACATCATCACGCACCGCGCCGAGGAATTCGGCATCCGGCTCAGCGGCGAGGCCACGCTGGACTATTCGGTCGCCTTCAAGCGCAGCCGCAAGGTGTCCGACCGGCTGGTCAAGGGCGTGCAGGGCCTCATCAAGAAGAACAAGATCGACGCCTTCAACGGCTGGGGCACGTTCACCGGGCCAAAGACGATTGAAGTCGCGCTCGGCGATGGCAACAAAGAGACGCTCGAAGGCAAAAACGTGATCATCGCCGTCGGCTCCGAGGTCAAGATGCTGCCCGGCACGCAAGTGAGCGAGCGCATCGGCACGTACCTCGAATTTATCCTATCCGAGACGCTGCCCAAGAGCGTGATCATCGCCGGGGCGGGGCCGATTGGCGTCGAGTTCGGCTACGTGATGCGCAACTACGGCGTGGACGTGACCATTGTCGAGTTCATGCCGCGCATGGTCCCGCTCGAAGACGAGGAAGTCTCCAAAGAGCTTGAAAAGCAGTATTCCAAGCTGGGGATCAAGGTGCTGACCGGCGCGCGCGTGGATGGCATGACCGAAGACGCGGACGGCGTGACGGTGGCCATCACCAAAGATGGGCAAGCCCAGCAGTTGCGCGCGGAGAAAGTGCTCCAGGCGATGGGCTGGAAGCCGCGCACGGAAGGCTACGGTCTGGAGAAGACCGGCGTCAAGCTCGGCGAGCGGGGGTGGATCGAGGTCGATGACTACATGCGGACCAGCGTGGAAGGCGTGTATGCCATCGGCGACATCACGGCCCGGATGCAGCTTGCCCACGTGGCCAGCGCGCAGGGCATCGTCGCCGCCGAAACCATCGCCGGGGCCGAGACGATGGCGCTGAACTATATCATGATGCCGCGCTGCACGTATTGCCAGCCGCAGATCGCCAGCTTCGGCTACACCGAGCAGCAGGCGCGCGACAAGGGCTACGACGTGAAGGTGTCGAAGTTCCCGTGGCAGGCGAACGGCAAGGCGCTGGGCATGGGCGAAACGGCAGGCTTCGTCAAGCTGCTCACCGATGCGAAGTACGGCGAAATCCTCGGCGCGCACCTGATCGGCCCGAACGTGACGGAGCTGCTGCCCGAATTGACGCTGGCGCAGCTTTGGGAGATGACGCCTGCCGAGATCGCGCGCAACGTGCACGCCCACCCGACGCTGAGCGAGGCACTGCTGGACGTGGCGCACGGCGCGGAAGGGCACATGATCAATCTCTAGTACATCCACGTGGTGAGGATTCAGGCGTGTTTCCCCCACCCCAACCCCTCCCCCATAAAGGGTGAGGGGCTAAGAGAGCCGGTTTTTCCCTTCCCCTCTGCATGGGGGGAAGGGCAGGGTTAGGGGGTATTCTTGCCTGGTTGTGGTACTGGTTGGGAACCCTTAGCCTCACCCCCTGGCCCCCTCTCCACTCGGCGTACCGCGTAGAGAGGGGGAACGGCGCGGCGGTAGGGCTGGTGATCTCCCCTCTCCAGGCCTGCCGGGTTCCCATTGAACGCTTGCGCTTAACGGGTGGTCTGGCGCGGCAGGCATGTAGAGGGGCCGGGGGTGAAGCTGATTTGAGGCGTTTGACCTCGTCCCTACTCGTCGTCTGCGGGCTGCGCGGCGCGCTCGGTGAGGGGCTGGCCGCCGCCCAGTTTCTCCGCCTGTTCGCGCGTCGCCAGCTCGTCAATGAACGGGTCAAGGTCGCCATCCATCACGGCGGGCAAGTTGTAGATGGTCAGGCCAATGCGGTGGTCGGTGACGCGGTTCTGCGGGTAGTTGTAGGTGCGGATCTTTTCGCTGCGCTCGCCGGTCCCGATCTGGCTGCGGCGCGTGGCGTCCTGCTCGGCGCGCAGCTTTTCCTGCTCGATGTCGTACAGCCGGGCGCGCAGGATGTTCATGGCCTTGATCTTGTTCTGGAGCTGCTTGCGCTCGTCCTGCACGGTGACCACCATGCCCGTTGGCATGTGCGTGATGCGCACCGCCGAGTCGGTGGTATTCACGGACTGGCCGCCCGCACCCTGCGAACGGTACACATCAATTTGTAGATCTTTGGGGTCGATCTTCACGTCGACCTCGTCCATCTCGGCCAGCACCGCGACCGTCGCCGTCGAGGTGTGAATGCGGCCCTGGCTCTCGGTGGCGGGCACACGCTGCACCCGGTGCACGCCGCTCTCGTACTTGAGCCGCGAATACGCGCCGCGCCCTTTCACGAAGGCCGTCACCGCGCTGTAGCCGCCGATGCCCGACTCGCTGGCGCTCATCAATTCGACGCGCCAGCCGCGCGCTTCGGCGTAACGGCTGTACATGCGCAGCAAATCCGCCGCGAACAGCCCGGCCTCGTCGCCGCCCGTCCCGGCGCGAATCTCGACGATCACGTTCTTTTCGTCGCGTGGGTCTTTGGGCACGAGCAGCCGTTTTAGCTCGTCCTCAAGCTGCGCGATGCGCTCGTCGAGAAGCTCGGCTTCTTCGAAGGCCATCGCGCGCAGGTCGGCGTCCGGCTCGGACTCGGCAAGCTGCTGCGCGTCGTCGCGCTGCGCGACGGCGCGGCGGTACTCCCGGTAGGCGGCGACCACCGGCTCGATCTCGGCGCGTTCCTGGGCCAGCGCCACGATCTTGCTGTAGTCGCCGTTTGGAGCGCCGGCGGCCAACGCTTCTTCGAGTGTCTGATAACGCGCTTCAATGCTTGCCAGTCTGTCGAACATAATCCCTCTCGCCGGGCGGAAATCGGGAGCGGCCCGGCGCGGACATTGTAGCAGACCGGCCAGGCGTTGTCAGCGCTCCGTTTCTGCCGGCGCTCGTTCGCCTGAGTGGCCTGAGTGGCCTGAGTTGCGCGTTTGCACGTTTCTCCATATCCTTAAATAGTCCGACGCTGTGGCGCTTGACAAGCCCTACCCGCTGTGCTACATTACGACGCGGGACACTCTCCGCGCCCATATTTACGGTGTCTCAATGATTCGCCGTTCGGCTTGACGAGCACTGCCCAAAGGCGCTGGCGCACTACCCACATCCGAACGAGGAGAAAAGCCTTGGCCAAGTCACGGACCGAACAACTTGTCGAGCGTCTGCGCGACTTGCAGGCCAGCTCGGCTGATGTCGAAGCAGCGGCCATTGTGAGCGTCGATGGCCTCAGCATGGCGTCCGTCATGCCCACCAACTACGAAGAAGACCGCGTTTCGGCCATGTCCGCCGCCATGCTGTCGTTGGGCGAGCGCATCGCCAGCGAACTGGGGCGCGGCAGTCTGGATACCGTCTACGTCAAAGGCCAGAACGGCTACGTGATCCTGATGGCCGTCGGGGAAGAAGCCGTCCTGACGGTGCTGGCCCGCGAACAGGCGCGCCTGGGCCTGATCTTCCTGGACATGAGCCGCGCCGTGCGCGATCTGGCCAAGCTCGTCTGACCCTGTGCGTCATTCGTCGTGCTGCTGCACGTTCGCGTCGTAATGCGCCGGATTCTTCAGCCTGATTCCGCAATTACGCTCTCCAATCCGGGCTGTGATGACTGAAGCGATGGCCTGCCGAGACCTGAAAGGCTCTTCCTCGTTCCCTACACTCGCCGGAAGCCGCCCCGAGGGCGCGCGTTCACGCTCAGGGCCGAGGCCCTGGCGCATACTTGAAGGAGCGTGCCTGTGAGCAACGCGGCCCGGCTGCTGATCGTCGAAGACGATCCCGATCTGCTGGAAATGTTGCAGCAATATTTCCGCGTCCAGGGCTACCAGGTCACCACGGCGGCCTGGGGCGAAGATGCAGTGCGCCTGACGGAAGCCAACGCGCTGGACCTGGTCATGCTCGACATTCGCCTGCCGGACATCGACGGCTACGAGGTGTGCCGGCGCATCCGGGCCAGCCGCCGCACGCAGGATTTGCCGGTCATTTTCCTCACCGAGAAGCGCGACCGCGTCGACAAGCTGGCCGGGCTGGAGCTTGGCGTGGTCGATTACATCACCAAGCCGTTCGACATCCAGGAATTGCGGCTGCGGGTGCGCAATGCGCTGCGCCGGGCCGAGCAGGCGGCGCTCGTCAACCCGGTGACCAACACGCCGGAAGGCGCGCTCGTCGACGAGACGCTGAAGCGGGTCCTTGCGGCGGGCAAACCGTGGGCCGCGCTCAGCGTGCGCATCCAGGGCCTGGGCGCATTCCGGGAGATGTACGGCTTCGTCAATGCCGACGACGTGCTGCGCGCCGTGATCCTGATGATCAACAACGCCATTCGCGAGAGCGGCGACGAATCGGACTTTGTGGGCCATCTCGCGGCGTCCGATTTTGTCGTGCTCACCGATCCGGAGCGGCTGGCTGCCATCCGAGAGCGGATCGAGCTGCGCATCCAGAAGTCGATGGAATACTTCTATCCGCTGCGCGACCGCGAAAGAGCGCGCGAGGCGATGGCGCACGGCCACCTGAGCCTGAGCGTGGGGCAGATCACGTCCGAGGACGCGCCGAAAGACCTGACCACGTTGAAGAAACGGTTGCTCGGCGAGCCGGACGAGGAGTCGTCGCTGCCGGTGGAGTGAGCGCGGCGCGTGGCCCGGCGGCGTTTCAGACATTGGTGTGGATCATCGGCTGCGCCCGGCGCTGAAGCCACCGTGCTGAGTCTACAAAGCCCTGACAGGCTGGACTACGCCTACAGCCCGCAGGGCTTCGTAGGTTCAGCCTGGACCTTCAGGTCCGGGCGCTGCGATCCGTCTTTCTTCATAAAAACCCACAAGCGACTGGGCGCGCCGCACAATCCGCGTGACTGTGTGGAAGTGCGCCGGCTCCTCACCCCGCCCTTTGCCCGTTTGCGCTAAAATAGAACAGATTATCGGCTCTGCCAACTGGGAACACGTTCCATGAGCGATGCACGCCCCCGCCTGACGCTGATTGATGGTCACGGGCTGGCTTACCGCCAGTTTTTCGCGCCGGATACGCGCCACTTCTCCACGACCGCCGGCGAGCCGACAAACGCCACCTATGGCTTTGCCCGCGCCCTGCTCGACCTGCTCCAGGCCGACCCGCCCACCACGTACCTGGCCGTCGCCTTTGACCAGGGCATGAGCGGGCGCGAGACGGTGTACACCGAATACAAGAGCACGCGCGAGAAGATGCCCTCGGAGATGGTCGTGCAGATGGCGCGCATCCGGGAGCTGATCGAGGCGTTCAATATCCCGATCCTGGAAGTGCCCGGCTGCGAGGCGGACGACGTGATCGGCAGCGTGGCGCGGCAGGCG
The DNA here is from genome assembly GCA_020851855.1 of Anaerolineae bacterium. Taxonomy (GTDB): domain Bacteria; phylum Chloroflexota; class Anaerolineae; order Aggregatilineales; family UBA2796; genus JADZBY01. Next base: position 2,808 of record JADZBY010000670.1, on the reverse strand, counting down.
GGCGACCTGGGCGTGCACGTGCACATCGTCACCGGCGACCGCGACCTGTTGCAGCTTGTCAGCGACGATGTGCACGTCGAATTGCCCGGCATACGCGGCAGCGAGCCGCCCGTGTACACCCCGCAGATCGTCCAGCAGACTTACGGCATCCGCCCGGACCAGTTCATCGATTACAAGGGCCTGGTGGGCGATAGCTCCGACAATTACCCCGGCGTGAAAGGCATCGGCGACAAGACGGCGGTCCCGCTGCTGCAACAATACGGCACGCTCGAAGGCATTTACGAGCACCTCGGCGAGATCAAGGGCGCGACGCAAAAGAAGCTGGCCGAGGGGCGCGAAAACGCCTTCCTGAGCCGCCAGTTGGCCACCATCATCACCGATCTGCCGGTCAATGTCGAGCTAGAGAAATGCGCGGCGCACGACTATGACCCGGCGCGCGTCGATACGCTCTTTGAAATGCTGGAATTTCGCTCGCTGCGCCCACGGCTGCGCAAAGGTCCACGCGCGCTGGCCCAGGCGAATGCGCCCACGCCTGCAGAACAGCAGCAGATGGCGCTTTTTGGCGCGGATGTTGAGCACGAACTGGAAACGCCGGTCGTGGAAGTCGTGCCCACGATCATCGTGGACGATGACGAGAAGCTCGCCGCGATGGTCCGCGAGCTGGACAGCGCGTCGATGATCGCCTTTGATACGGAGACGACCAGCAAGGACCAGATCAGCGCGATACTGGTCGGCATTTCCCTGTCCACAGACGGCGAGAAGGGCTATTACATCCCGGTCGGGCACGTCGCGCCGGGCGCAGGCACGCTCCTGGCCGGGGAAACGCCGGTGCAGCTGCCGCTCGAACGGGTCATCGAGGCCATCCGCCCGGCGATGACCGATCCGGCCAAAGCGAAGGTGGCGCACAACGCCGTGTACGACCTGATTGTGCTGCGCCGCGTCGGGCTGGACGTGACGCCCATCGCCTACGATACGATGATCGCGGAGTGGGTGGCGCGGCCCGATACGGAGCACAAGGGCCTCAAAGATCAGGCGCGCGTCCGGCTGGGCGTCCACATGGCGCGCATTGACGAATTAATCGGGCGCGGCAAGAAGCAGATCACCATGGATCAGGTCCCCGTCGAGCGCGCCGCGCCGTATGCCGCCGCCGACGCCGCCATCACGCACCGGCTCGTTGCGCCGACGCGGGCCGAACTGGAAGCGGGCGGCCTGTGGGAACTCTTCACCGAGATCGAGATGCCGCTCGTGCCGATCATCGCCGACCTGGACATGACCGGCGCGCTGCTCGATCTGCCCTACCTGCGCACGCTGAGCCAGGAATTTGCCGCCCGGCTGGACGAGATCAAGAACCGCATCTACGAGAGCGTCGGGCAGTCGTTCAATATCGGCAGCCCGAAGCAGCTCAACGAGATTTTCTTCGACAAACTCGGCCTGCCCACGAACAAACTGCGGCGTTCGGCGCACGGCTATTCGGTGGACGCCGACGCGCTGGAGATGCTGCGCGATGCGCACCCCGCCGTCGGGTTGATCCTCGATTGGCGCGGGCTGGAAAAGCTCAAGAGCACCTACGTGGACGCACTGCCGCGTATGGTCGATACCGAAGGGCGCGTGCACACCTCGTACAACCAGACCGGCGCGGTGACGGGCCGCATCAGCAGCGATACGCCCAACCTGCAGAACATCCCGATCCGGACCGAAGAGGGCCGCCGCGTGCGCAAGGCGTTCATCGCGCCGCCGGGCCACCAGCTGCTCGGCGTGGACTACAGCCAGGTGGAGTTGCGCATCCTGGCCCATTACAGCGAGGACGAGGCGCTGATCGAGGCGTTCCGGCAGGACCAGGACATTCACCGGGCCACGGCGGCGCTGGTCTTCGGCGTGCCCTTCAACGAGGTGAGCAAAGAGCAGCGCTATTTCGCAAAGCGCGTAAACTTTGGGCTGATGTATGGCATGGGCGCGCAGCGGTTGGCGCGGGAGAGCGGCCTGAGCCGGTCCGAGGCGGAGACGTTCGTGCAGCGTTATTTCGCCCGGCTGCCCGGCGTGCGCGCTTACCTGGACCGCTCGCGCGATCTGGCCCGCGAGCAGGGCTACCTGGAAACGCTGATGGGCCGCCGCAAGTCGTTCGCGCGGCTGGCCGATCCGCTGCTGGGCGGCGGCGACCGGGCGCGGCTGGAGCGTGAGGCGATCAACATGCCGATCCAGGGCACGGCGGCGGACATCATCAAGATCGCCATGATCCGGCTTTCGCGGCGGCTGCGCGACGAAAAGTGCCGCGCCCGGCTCATCCTTCAGGTGCACGACGAGCTGGTGCTCGAAGCGCCCGATGACGAGGTCGCGGATACGGCCCGGCGTGTGCGCGAAGAGATGGAGAACGCCCTCACGCTGCGCGTGCCGCTGCGCGCCGAGGCGAACGTCGGGCAGAACTGGGCCGAGATGCAGCCGCTTGAGGTGTGGCTGGCGGGACGGTAGAGAACGGTAGAGAAGCGCCTCGCCGATAGGGCAGAAGCGGACAAGGCAGGCCTTGTCCCTACAGAATGACGCCGTAGAGGCTGTTATGAGCTTCCGGCCTCACCCCCTGGCCCCCTCTCCACGCGGAGTACCGCGTAGCGAGGGGGAAGAGCGCGGCGGCAGGGCGGGCGATCTCCCCTCTCCATGCCTGCCCGGTTCCCATTGAACGCGAGCGCTCAGTGGGTAGTCTGGGGGGGCAGGCATGGAGAGGGGCCGGGGGTGAGGTCCGGGCCTTGCCTTCGCATGTCTGGGCCATGTCCGACGTGCGAAGTGCATCACACGCCGTAGGGACGACGCCTGCGT